>CAXMPE010000025.1:0-4749 GCA_964195245.1 uncultured Verrucomicrobiales bacterium
ACGTGTTCCTGGACTAGCCGCCCGCGGCCAAGGCCGCCTCAACCGCTAGGGCTGACTCAAAGAGTCGAGCGTCACCTTCAGGGGGTCCCATCAGCATGAGGCCTACTGGGGCTCCACCTGTTGGAATCGGGATCGAGATCGCACATGCATCGAGAAAATTGCCGATAGCAGTGTTGCGAAGAACCGCTTGATTGGCAGCGCGGTAGACCTCACCGGCTTCGTGCTCTAAGGCTGCCAATACCGGCGGTACCACTGCGACAGTAGGCAGGACGAGAGCGTCGAGCTCGGCCAGTCTGCTCCAGACCGAAGCTTTGAGCATGTCCCTGTACGCCAGCGCTTCCCGATAGTCCTCATTGGTGACAGTCCTGCCTGCCTCGATTCTGGAGCGCACTCTTCGGTCGTACTCATCGGCTCCGTCTTCCAAGAGATCTTGATGCCAACGGAAAGCTTCGAACCTTCCAATAGTGGTGCCCGCGTGGTGATTTGAGAGGTCGTCCAATTCAGGGAGTGTCACATCGACAATCTCGGCACCTGCATCTGCCAAGACATCCAAGGCGGCTGCGTAGTTCGAAGCAACCGTGGGATCGAGAGCTTCTAGAACAACGTTCTGGACCGCCCCCAGTCGAAGCCCGGTCGCCTCGCTAGCCACAGGCATCTCGCCAGCTCCCCCGGACAGAACACCATGGACGATGGCGCAATCCTCAACCGAGGTCGTAATGGAACCAACCGAATCAAACGAAATCGCCAACGGGAACACCCCCTCGATCGGGACTGCTGATGCCGTGGGCTTGTACCCAACCACGCCGTTGAACGCCGCCGGAATGCGACAAGAGCCACCGGTATCAGTGCCAAGAGCCACCGAGACGATTCCGTCGGCGACCACCACAGCTGAGCCCGAGGACGAACCCCCCGGAATGTGACCCACTTCCCTCTCCCACGGCGTCCGGGGCGTCAAATAGTGGGAGTTGAGACCCAGCCCCGAGTAGGCAAACTCCGTCATATGCGTACGACCTATCAGGATGAACCCAGCCTCTCGCATCCGAGCTACCGCAGGAGCATCGACCGCAGCTGGGTCATGACCTCGCAACAGCGTTGACCCTGCCGTTGTCACCTCGCCGGCCACATCGAAAAGGTCTTTGACTGCAAACGGAACTCCAGCGAAGCGAGGCACAGACTCCCCTTCGGCTCTGGCAGCATCAACGGCGTCTGCTTCGGCCAGAGCACGGCCTGCGGCCACCAAGAGGAAGGCACGGTCTCCTTCGGTCACAGGGTCATCGATCAGGCGGAGGCTGTCTTCTACCAGCCCCCTAGCCGTGACCGTCCCATCAGCAAGAGCGTCAGCAAGGGCGGTAGTCGAGAGCATCTGAGGAGCTTAGTTGCCGCTGTAGTCGCGCTCACCAAGGATCTAGATCAGCACTAGGGGCGCGTATATGTGGTGCCCAACCCTGGGTTGGTGTGCACATATATGCGCACTTCTCTTGAGGGGCCAGCTCGGGCGCGCATTGGCTACTGTTGTGTTAGTCTATTTTAGCTTATCCTAAATTAGATGGAGAAAGAAATGACTGAGAACCAAGTTGCTTTTGACGGAAATTGTGCGTTTGCCACCAGCCTCGGGCGCGAAGGTGTCGGTGATCCCAAGACTGCTTTCACCCCCGACGGGACGACCTACTACTTTCAAAACGGAGTAGCCAAGCTGCTCTTCCGCTTGATGCCAGGCCAAACGAAGAAGGCGCACGCAATGTGGGACTCGAAGCAGTAGCAGCGCCGATGGACACGCTAGCCATTCTCGCAAAGCCCCGACGACGCCAGATCCTTGCCCTCATCTGGGATCAGGAGCTGGCAGCCGGGGAGATAGCCGGCAACTTCGACATTACGTTCGGGGCGGTCTCTCAGCAGCTGAAGGTCTTGCGGGAAGCAGATCTGATCACAGTGAGGAAGGACGGGAACCACCGCAGATACCGAGTCAACAAGCAAGGCATCGCTCCGTATCGGGCGGTGCTTGAAGCGATGTGGACAAGCACGCTTGACCACATCGCAGCTGCCGTAGAAGGAGACGAAACGTGAATGACCCGATTGTTGTGGAACGCCTCATGAAGGCGGGGCCCGAGAAGATCTACTCGTACCTCATCGAGTCCTCAGCGTGGGCACTGTGGCAAGGAGATTCCTGCGAGATCGACGCCCAACCTGGAGGCATCTTCCGAATGGTCATGCCTGACGGAACCACCGCCCGAGGGCAGTTCCTTGAGCTAATCCCCAACGAAACCGTGGTCTTCACCTGGGGGTGGGTCGACAATCCCGGCGTGCCTCCGGGGTCTTCTGTGGTAACGATAAACCTCGCGCAGCAAGGTGACGAGACCCTCGTCACACTGGAGCACAGAGATCTGCCGGACCCTGCCGTACCTCCGCACACCGAAGGATGGATCTACTACCTCGACCGTCTAGCAACCGCAGCCACAGGCGGAGATCCCGGCCCCGACGCTCCCCAGTAAACCCAAAGCTAATGCGAATGCCAATGCCAACCCACGATCGAGCGGACCGTGCGCGAGGCTTAAGCCAACAGCGGGTTGGGATAAGCATTCAGCATTCGCATTAGCTAGCTCTGCTCTATCTCTAGATCAGGCCGAGCTCGCTCACGGTGTCTCGTTCGCTGACTAGCTCGGCGACTGTTGCGTCGATGCGTTCTTGGGAGAACTCGTTCACCTCGAGACCTTGGACAATCTCCCATCGGCCATCGTGCGCGATACACGGGAACGAAGAGATGAGTCCTTCGGGTACCCCGTAAGAACCGTCAGAGACCACAGCTGCCGATACCCAATCCCCGTCGGGAGTTCCGAGAGCCCAACTTCGCATATGGTCGACAGCCGCGTTTGCAGCCGAAGCAGCAGAACTTGAGCCGCGGGCTTCGATGATCGAGGCTCCTCGCTTCGCCACCGTTGGGATGAACTCGTCGGTGTACCACCCATGGTCGTCGACGAGAGCAACAGCGTTATGTCCACCGATTTCACAATGATGAATGTCGGGGTACTGAGAAGCCGAGTGATTCCCCCACACAGTCATCTTCTTGATATCAGAGACGGCAGAGTCAGTCTTGGCAGCGAGCTGACTGATGGCACGGTTGTGATCCAATCTCGTCATTGCCGTGATTTGGTGTGCATCAACGTTGGGAGCATTGTTATAGGCGATCAAGGCGTTGGTGTTGGCGGGGTTACCCACAACAAGAATCCGGGCGTAGGGGGCAGCCGCATCAGAGAGCGCCTTGCCCTGACCCGTAAAGATCTTCCCATTCGCCGCCAGGAGGTCGGCACGCATCATCCCTTGCTTCCGTGGCATTGAACCAACCAGCAAAGCAAAGTCAGCGTCTGCGAACCCTACGTGAGGATCATCAGTCTGGACAATCCCGGACAGAAGCGGGAAGGCACAATCATCGAGCTCCATTGCAACGCCGGCGAGCGCCTTCATTGCGGGCGGAATCTCAAGTAATTGCAGGATGACAGGCTGGTCTGCTCCCAGCATTTCTCCCGAAGCGATCCGGAAGAGGAGGCTGTATCCGATCTGGCCGGCGGGGCCGGTAACAGCGACTCGAACGGGTGCTTTCTTGGTCATTGCGTTCCCTTCAATCTGGTGAAGGTAATTCTAGTGCTTGCCCGAAAGTGGGCGCTGCGCCTCAGACCCACGGACGACCGGTACTCTATGGCGGTGCTAAAACCGCTACTCGTCGCCCTCGTCCTCGTCACTGCCGCTTGTGGAGCCCTCGACCTAGCCGGTCCTCAGCCGGGCGAAGTCTCACCAACTGCCATCGATCTTCGAGACACCCAGCAGATGGAACTCTTGGGATCCCCCGAGCCAGCCAACATCGTCTGGCAACGTACCGTTGCTGGGTTTACCGTCGTTGGACAAACCGCAGCCCCCGACCCTACCGAGCTCGCCCTCATGGAGACAGCTCTCAGCCACTTACCAGACGCCCTTCCGAACCGGGTTCGGTACATCGTCAGAGCAGCCAGTTCTTCCTCCTTGCTTTCAGGCGACCCGTTCGCCGCGGCCCAAGGGCCCGACATCTACCTCTTCGACGCGTCATTTTCGAGAAAGCTGAGCCCTGCGTTCTCCCTCCGCCGAGCAATCATTCACGAACTAGTCCACGTCGAGCAGTTCGCCGAGTTGGACCCCTATCACGTCACCAACCTGCTGACGGGATCCGAAAGCCAAGTCTTGCTCACCAAGTCAATGATCGTCAGGGACTTCGCCAATGAGACTGGCTGGAGTGAAGCAGGGGGTGTCTGGACCCTGAGCGGAGCCTCCTCCAACGCATACGGGGCAACCGGACCCACGGAAGACATGGCAGAAGCCGTCGCAAAGGTATTCGGCGGTGAGGCCGACCAGCTCCCCGCAGGACATTTGGTAGCTGTGGAGGCCTGGCTGGACACCTCCGCGTCAAGGCTTGCCAAAGGAGCAGTGTGGGTCCCACAAGACGCTGAAGAAGTGGAGTTGCAATCAGATCTCCACGATCAAGAAACGGTGGCCTTACTTGCAGGCGTGGACCAGTACGACGTCATCTCCTTCAGCCTCTCACCCGACTCGCCCAATACAGCGGCGTTGGCAGACGTCGTTGAAACTCGGCTCCAGCGGAACGGCTTGACCGGCTTCCTCTCCCAAGCCCACGACGCGGCCATCGCTCGCTGCGCCGGCGAGTTCCTAGGGCCCGACGGCACAATTATTTGGACCGAAATCAGAGACTTCCGAGATGCACCAGGC
>CAXMPE010000026.1:0-9261 GCA_964195245.1 uncultured Verrucomicrobiales bacterium
TCCGAACGGGACCAAACCCGGTCTCGTGCGGAAGTCATTCATTCAGCTAGTGACAATATACCCTCTAGCGCGCGCGGGGTCAAGGGCGTAAGGGGGAGCTCCGCTCCCCCACTAGAACTAGAACTCCCTGACCCCGATGCCGGACTGCCGCTTGGGTGGTCCTAGTTTTAGTCTTAGTCCTAGTACGAAGGAGGGCCGCCCAGTGGGCGGCCCTCCTTCTCAATCGGCAAAGCCGATTGCTAACTACTTCAGTTCTACTGAAGCGCCAGCCTCTTCCAATGTGGCTTTGGCCTTCTCAGCATCGTCCTTGGTCACGCCTTCGAGGAGTGGGAACGGAGCGCTCTCCACAGCCTTCTTGGCTTCAGCTAGACCCAAGCTCGTGATGGTGCGAACAGCCTTAATGACGCCAATCTTGCTATCGCCAAAGGCAGTGAGAACGACATCAAACTCGTCCTTCTCTTCTTCAGGAGCGGCACCGCCGGCGTCGCCGCCAGCTGCTGCCATTGCTACTGGAGCAGCAGCGGTCACATCAAAGCGCTCTTCGAACGCATCTAGAAAGTCTTTGAGCTCGAGGACAGTCATTTTCTCAAATGTGCCCATCAAGTCTTCGGTGGTCATCTTGGCCATCGTTATTCCTCCTCGGCCTTGTCAGCCGCGTCTGGCTCTTCAGCCGTTTCAGTTTCTTCTTCAGCAGGGACTTCCTCAGCAACTACTTCTTCAGCAGCTTCTTCGGTCGCTTCCGGTGCCTCGGCTTCGGGCGTCTCCTCGACAACGGTTTCCGTTGCGTCCTCGATGACTTCCTCAGCAGCCTCTGGCGCTGGAGCAGCTTCAGCTACCTCGACAGGGGCTTCTTCTATGGCATCGGCAGATCCTGCAATCGGATCTCCCTGTTCCTTCTTTTCAAGCAGTTGCCCGATCATTCCAGCCATATCGCGAGTGAAGCTGCCGAACATGCCGGCTGCCTTCACCATTGGAGCCTGCATGACTCCTGCGATCTTTGCCAGCAACACGTCGCGAGTCGGCAGCTTGGCCAACTCTCCAACGAGCTCTGGTGCCATGAACTCAGTTCCCAGCAAACCAGCCTTGAGCACGAAGATCTCGTGATCGGAAGCAAAGTCAGCCAGTGCTTTGGCCGCCGCGGCGGCATCAGCGTCTGCGAACGTGATGGCGGTTGGACCCGACATCTGCTCGGCAAACTGTTCATGACCCAGCTCCTGTGCGGCAATGCGAGCCAGGGTCATTTTCACAACCTTGTAGCTCGCACCGGCATCACGCAGGGCGCTGCGCAGCTTCTGCTGCTGGGGAACGGAGAGGCCGCGGTACTCCGACAGAAAGACTGCCGACGAACCTGACATCAGTTCCTTGATCTCTTCAACTGCCGCTACCTTTTCAGGTCTTGGCATACATTCTCCTTAACGAAAAAGGTCCCCTCATCTCGATCCTTGAGGCGCTGGCGGGCAGATAGCGCTTCGTCGAGGGGGAACCCGTTAGAAGAACGACCTGCGTTGGTGGATCAAAAGATCCTTATGCGTAAGCACCGACGGTCTCGGGACGAGGTTGGAGTTGTGACCCGTAGGTTAAGCGCGTGCGGGGGCGTAGGGCAAGTCGAGCAAAGAGAACCACAACAACAACAACCAGCCAACTGGCGTCCGAAGCTGGGTTCGGGCCAATCGCTACGACTTGATCTTGCCTGAGGCGATCATGTCCTTCACTGTGTCAGAAAGGGTTTCGGCCAGCGGGCGGAAAGTTACCCCTAGCTCCTGCTTGATCTTCGAGTTATCGAAAACGATCTCCCTACCTAAATGACTCCTCACATAGGTGCCTATCCCTGACGGTTGCGTGTATGTAAGAGCCCTCATGAGCTTCGTACCAATTGGTCCCTCAAGGCGAATCTTGGGCCAGGTCGTGCCGGGGAACTCCTCGGCCAGTTGTTCGACAATCTCAACAATGTTGGTGGACTCAGCACCACACAGATATCGGCCCGAGGCGTCTTGCGTCTCCATCGCTGCGATGTGTGCGCCAGCAACGTCACGTACATCAACGCCGGCGACGGGCATGTCGAACACAAACGGACTCTTCAACGTTGTTATTTCAGCGAGAATCCGATTGGATGTGTTGATACGATCCGCGTGCTCAGGCCCAAGGACACCGCACGGGTTGATAACGACCAGATCGAACTGAGTTTCGTTCTCTTCCATGAACGACCAGGCAGCACGTTCCGCCATGGTCTTTGAGAAGGCGTAAGGGTTTCGCTTCAAGGATGATCCCTCGTTCCAGGACTCCTCCGTCAACGTGCCATTTGGCGAGTCGACCAGAGCAGCGAATGACGAGGTAACCACCACCCGCTGAACCGTTGGAACCTCCATGGCGGCACGAAGCACAGCACCAGTCCCTAGGACTGCTGGGTCGAAAAGATCAGTTTGCGGATCCTTAACGTCCAGAACGTAGGGACTTGCCGTGTGCAGGACGAAGTTGCAGTCAACCACCGCTCTCTGGAGTGATGCCGGATCGAGCAGGTCAGCTGCCACCAGCTCAAGTCGCTCTGCTCCAGGTAACTTGGTGAGTATCCCCTGACCAGTTGCCGCCTCCACATTGCGGACGGTCCCCCGGACGGTGTAACCCCTCGCGAGCAATTGCTCAACAATATGGGTGCCAATGAATCCAGTGGCACCAGTAACCAGGACCCTTACCGAAGGCTCTTGTCCAGTCATATTGCTCCTTCAATCGACGCCGGCAAGACTAACTCACGGCCACAAGCCACGTGCTCAAGAACTCCAAACCGCTGTCGCCATCGTATCTGGCAAAGCGGCGTTGCCGGATCTGTATGCAGACGCGAAGAAGCCCCGAAGCGTGCGCTTTGGGGCTTCCCCAACAATTACTGAAGGTCTGAGATATCGATCTTGATTCCAGGGCCCATCGTTGATGAGATGGACAGGCTACGAACGTAGATGCCCTTTGCTGAGGCAGGCCTCGCGCGGACAATCTCGTTGATCATCGCGTTGAGGTTCTCAAGCAGCGTTGGCGCATCGAACGAGCCCTTACCGATGGGTACATGCACAAGGCCGTATCGATCGTTGCGGTACTCGATCTTGCCGCCTTTGAACTCTGCAACGGCCTTAGCAACGTTTGGCGTCACCGTTCCAGACTTGGGGTTAGGCATAAGGCCTCGAGGTCCGAGGACACGGCCTAGCTTTCCCACTTCCGACATCATGTCTGGAGTGGCAATTGCGAGGTCGAAGTCAAGGGAGCCGCCCTGTTGCAAAGCTTCCACCAACTCGGGTCCACCGACAACGTCGGCGCCGGCCTCTTTGGCCTCCGCGTGCTTGTCTTCTTTGGCGAAAACTGCGACACGAACGCTCCGCCCTGTGCCTCCTGGCAGTGAAACCGTTCCACGTACCAACTCATCGGCCTGCCGGGGATCGATACCAAGCCGAAAGGCGGCTTCAATAGTTTCGTCGAACTTCGCTGTCGCGAAGGACTTCACAAGGTTGACTGCTTCTTCACCCGTATGCAGCGCGTCGCCGTCATAACTACTTACGGCGTTGTTGTATTTCTTGCCATGCTTGGCCATTTATTTCTCCTTGGTCCAGACGATCGACCTGCTGGCCGATCTCCCATTGGTTGTATTTGGTTGTTCGTTGGCACCGAGGTGGCTAACCCTCTACGGTGATGCCCATCGATCGAGCGGTACCAGCAATGATGCGTGAGGCCATCTCGATGTCGTTAGCGTTGAGGTCTTCCCACTTCACCTTTGCAATTTCTTCGAGCTGTGACTGCGTGACCGAAGCGACCTTGACGGTGTGCGGCGTAGCGGAGCCCTTTTCGATTCCCGCAGCTTGACGCAGGAGTACTGCTGCTGGGGGCGACTTGGTGATGAATGTGAAACTTGAGTCCTCGAAGATCGTGATCTCAACAGGAACAATGGTTCCAGCCTGCGAAGCGGTTGCTTCGTTGTAGGCCTTCACGAAATCCATGATGTTGACAGCGTGCTGTCCGAGCGCAGTACCAACTGGTGGTGCCGGTGAGGCACTTCCCGCTGGGATCTGCAGCTTTACAATTGCTTTGACTTTTTTGCGACCCATGGTCCGATGTTCCTTGTTTACTAGTTCTTGTGAATGTCAGAGAAGTCGAGTTCGACCGGCGTGTCTCGTCCAAAGATGTTGACGAGAACGACGACCTTCGACTGCTCAATGTTGATGGATTCAATGTTGCCGTTGAAGTCCGCAAAGGGTCCAGTGATGACGCGAACGCTATCTCCGAGCTCCCATGCTGGCTTGAACTTGGCAACCTTCTTGTCTTCTTTCTTGGCTCCACCGAGGAACCGCTCTACTTCTCTGCGAGTCAGTGGCACCGGCTTCACAGCTGGTCCGACGAACCCGGTTACCCCAGGTGTGTTCCGAACGGCGTACCACGTGTCGTCGTCGAGCCACATGCGGACGAGGACGTAGCCCGGCAGCTGCTTCCGCTCGACCTCGACCTTCTTGCCCTTCTTGATCTCTACAACTGTCTCCATGGGGATCACGCACTCAAAGATGCGATCCTCTAGGTGCATGGAGCGAGTGCGGGTTCCCAGGTTGGTGGACACTTTGTTCTCGTAGCCCGAGTAAGACTGGATAACGAACCAGTCGCCGTCTTTGTCGTAGGGACTGAGTTCGACTTCTGGCTCGACAATCTCTTCTTCCACCACAGGTGCGAGATCTTCAGGTACTGCTACGTCAGCGGCTTGATCGCTCATCGGCCAAGCTCCAAGAGCTTGAAGACGCCGCTTCTGAAGCCCAGATCGATCCCGAAGATGTAAGCCGTTAGTACGGAAGTGGTAATGATCGTGACGATAGTGAACGCGACCATCTGTTCGCGAGTTGGCCAAGACACCCGTTGCAGCTCGATACGGACTTCTCGGAAGAAGGTAACAACGCGCTTGAAGAACGGAGCCTTGTCCTTCTTCGGGGCAGCCGTCTTCTTCTTGCGTTCTACGTTTTGGTTTTGGCGCTGCTGTCTTGCGACAGCCCGACGTTGTTCTCTGTTCATAATCCTCTGGTCACCTTAAGGAACGGTGTGTTTCGTGGAAGGCTTCTTGGTGCCTTCGTTGGCAGGGGCGGTGGGACTCGAACCCACAACAATCGGTTTTGGAGACCGATGCTCTGCCAATTGGAGCTACACCCCTAGGAGCCGACTACCAATTATACGAGTATCGCGCAGAGAAGGAAATCCGGAGCCAATTATTTTACGCTGCGCCCAACGTGCGATGCCTTTTGCGCAACGACCAGACCACCGCCACGGCCACCGCAGAAGCAGCTCCGGCCGAGACTTTGACTAAGGCACGGCGCCGGCTTACTGGTCCATTGGACGAACGCAAACCGCTCATCACTCCGTCCACAAACCCTGGTTCTGGCATTTGGGGAGGGAGGGCGTTCGCCCGCACAGCAGCGCTAACCACCACGTCATTAGCCGCATCGGCCCTACATACGAGGCAGGCGTCAATGTGATTCTCTATCACGTTTGTCCCGATCGAGGACCCTGCGATCCCCTCAGGGAGTCGGCCGTGTACCGCGAGGCACTCAACGCGGCTCACCGCGGTCTTTGCGATCTCAACCATCGAGACCATCCCTTGTTATCAGAATCCGCTGAAGTCGTCTGTGGGCTCTGTGGAGGCGAACCTTTGACGCGCTCACAGTCACTTCAAGCGCTTCGGCGATCTCTTCGTGGGTCCAGTCGTATACGTCTTTCATGACCACGACCGTCCTTTGCTCCACAGGGAGTTGGTCGAGAGCGCGCTGCAGTCGCCCGCGGAGATCAGCTGCTTCGCCAGCCTGTTCGGGGCTGATAACCGGCCTGGGTCCAGCGCCGAATCGCTCCTCGTCAAGATCATCGTGTTGGTGGCGTTTGGCTCTAGCCCTAAGCGTCCAGGCAGTGTTGACGCAGATCCTGTGAATCCACGTGCCGAACTTGGCGTCTCCCCTAAACCGAGGGAGCGCCTTCCATGCCTTGATGAACGTTTCTTGGGCGACATCGTGTGCCAGCTCTCTATTGCGAACTAGTCGAAGAGCCAGCGTGAAGACGTCTTGTTGGTGCATTTCGACAAGAGTCCTGAAAGCACCCTCATCGCCATCCTGGGCAAGCTCAACGAGTGTACGTACTTGGACTGCGCGTTCTGTCATCGCGTTACCTGGGCGGAAGCTGAGGCCCGCAGTGAGCCACCCGCCGAGAGTTGGGTCGACACCGAGGCTCCATCCTCGCTCACAGTCGTGATCACTTCAGCCTGTTCCGCTGGGCGGAGCGGTGCCCGAAAGCGCACCTTTGAAGTGTGTAGCGGCAGGTCGCCCTCACTGAGCACGCTCCCTGCTTGGAGCATCCAGCTAGCCATCAAAAGCCCGTGCACCACAACCCCAGGCAGGCCGGCAGACACGGCCGCATCGTGGTCCCAATGGATCTCGTTGAAGTCGCTGGTGGCCGCTGCATACCTCACTAGATCAGCACGACTGGCTGACTTGAGGAAGGCTCCTCCGTCGCTCGGATAGTCATTCGTTGCCCGATGGTTCGCCGGCGGCTCAGCCTGTTCTGACACAGGATCCGTAGTTGCACCCTCGGCCATTAGGAAGGTAGAAACCGAGTCGACAACTGCCGCTCCATCGGCGTCCACCACAGTTGTGGTCAAGGTGATGAAGTATGCCCCGCGCCGTTCCCGAACTCGATTGACTGTTCCCGAAGCGGTGTACCGTCCATCAACCCACGACTGATGCCACGTGAAGGTTTGGTCGGCGTGGATGACCCCGGTAGAAACACTCTGCACGTCAGGATCGGCAAAGAAGGCTGGCGCAGTAAGGAACAGGGCCACCGCGGCGTACCCCGGCGGCGCAGCAGCACCCCAACGACCCGCGTCATCGGAAGTAGCCGAGATGAACGCCGCCCGACTCTCGGGAGTCACAGAGAACTCAAACGGCCCGTACGTCCGCCCCTCTACGTTGGAGATGCTGTGCATCAGAGAAGACTACAACAACAACTACAACCACAACTAGCCAAACCGACCCAAGGAGCCGGACCAGAGCCAGCCATGTAGGTGTGGCTTCCGCGCTTCCTTACCCGTTTACTGGGAAGGTGCCCCGAAGGGGCGGATGGGGCAGCCCGAGGGGGCTACCAGTAATCTCGATGACTTAGGGCTAGAAAGCTCCGAAGCGCCCTCCACTTGAATCGCCGCTTGCGACAACAAACTGGCAGTCAAGAGTTGCCCCTTCAGCGAGGTCCACAACAACGGACCGGCTATGAGACTCCTCGTCTCCGTCAACTGCTTGGGAGCCGATGTCAATGGTGATCGTGTTGGGGGCGCAAGACGCATCCACAACGGCAGTTGAACCACTTGAGGAAAGCGACACCTGGACTGCTCCCGGAGCCACCGTGAAGGCGTACGTTTCGCCACTCACGGCAGCCACGGATCCCCCCGCTACCTCCAAAGAAACCGACAATTCGACTAGCCCAATCCCGTCCACCGTGACAGACACGGAGCCGTCCTCAGCGCTACCCCCAGCCATCGCAGCCGACGGTGCAACCACGATCAGAGCGACAACGCACCCCATCGCAAGCAGCAGCCAAGCCGCTCTCGATACGAGTCCTAAAGGTGATGTCATTGCTTGCCCCCCGGCGAAGCCTGAGGATTGAGTCCTCGGGTCGACTTGTGATGAAAGACTATCGGGCTAACCACCTCCGCATAACGCCGAAATTGATGAAAAAGGTGGCCCCTCACAACCCCCAAGTGCCCGTATATGGATGGGTGAAAGAGAGGAGGCCACCCCTTTGGGGTGGCCTCCTCAGCATTTCAATCCGCTACGCCCGCGTTAGGCGGTAGCGCCGTCCTCGTCTTGTTTGCGTGCCAGCACTGCCAGGAGTGATCCCAGCAACAGGAAGACAAGTCCTGCAGCTACGGGTCCTTGGAAGTCACCCCCAGTTTCTGGGAGACATTCTGGATCGTCGTCATCCTCATCACACAAGGCCTCAACCTCGATGATGGTGGTGACTTCGTCATCTGTGTTGTTGCTCAGATCGAAGTCATCACGGATCCCCGTCACGGTTGCGGTGTTCAGTGGGAAGATATCGGTGACTGATCCAAGTGTCTCAGTTTCCATCACCACATACACGTTCACTACGTCGTCCACATCCATGGCACCAAAGTCACACTCGATGGTGTGATCGGCCAGAACGTAGTCACAGGTGCCTGTGTCGGTCGCTACCGATACGAACGTGAGCGACAGCGGCAGCGTATCCACCAGAGTCACACCAGGATCAGCAGCTGGACCGTTATTGGTCACGACAATGTCGTACTCAATGAGGCCCACTGGGTTGTCATCGTCAAGGACGATTGGGTCCACCCGGTCTGACTTTTCCACCTGAATGTCGATCGGAACGATTGTGTTACCGAACTCACAAGTGACGTGATCGCCGTAGCTCAAGCCAAAGCCCACACCGTTGCCCAAGTCCTCAGCTTCAACATCGCACTCGTAGCCTTCAAGAGCCCACGCTGCAGACGTCAGAACCTCAGTCAGCTCGAAGTCACCAGGAGCTAGATCCTCCCAGGTATACGAACCGCCAGAAGCAACAGATTGCTTGTCCTGACCGAGGTAGAAGTCGAATAGATCCTCCGTCTCGATATCGGTCACCTTGTTCACCGTCACCGTTGGGTTTTCACCGTTGGTAATAGTGCAGACAACGTGCTCGTTCAAGCCCAGCTCGAAGTCGTTTCCAATCACTTCATCTCCGAGCCGGCAAACAAGCGACGTCTGAGTCCATCCGTCAAGAACAGTCTCACCCACTGTGTAAGTGGCGTTGGCATCGAACGCGTTGGCTTCTCCAGAGAGAACCGCAGTCGCTGCGTCACCTTCGGTCACCGTCAGCAAGAACGCATCAGGATCAACCTCAGTCTCGTTCTCGAACTCCTTCACCACTGTGATAGAGCTCGGAAGGTCATCATTGATGATCGTGCAGGTCACATCGGCATCAAGAGCCAAGGTAACAAAACCAGCGCTCGACGACACAATGCCATCTCCAATACATGAGTACCCGTCAGTGCTATACCCAGCAGGGCCACCGACCTCAGCAAGTGCATAAGCAACACCAGCCTTCACATCACCAGAGTCACCACCATCACCCGACAGATCAGCACCGTTACCACCATCATTGGCAGTCAGCGTCCAGTCAGTAGGAACCGCAGCACCACCACCGTCAATAATGACTTCCTTGACCAACGTCAACGTCGGTGCGATGTCGTCGTTA
>CAXMPE010000027.1:0-4479 GCA_964195245.1 uncultured Verrucomicrobiales bacterium
AGATGATCTCTGATGAGCTACTCAAGGGATCGGCCCCTAAGGAGCCGGCCCTGAACTAGTAGAAGATAGGGTCAGCGAGGGAGGCGAGGGGCGTAAGCCCCTCGCCTCTTTCGCGTGGATTTCAACTTGGACTCACGAGAACCCCTCGCTCCTTCACGGGGGTTCGGAGTCCGGTCTTGGGTGAGTCCAAGTTGAGGTTCAAGTTGAGGTTCAACTTCTAGTAAGTTCTTTCCATGTACCGCACACGTGATCGAGGCTGGATAGAAACGATCTGCGGACCCATGTTCAGCGGGAAAAGCGAGGAGCTCATTCGGCGGGTGGTGAGAGTCCAGATCGCCAAGCGACCAGTCCAGGTGTTCAAGCCGGCGCTCGACAATCGGTACGCAGAGACCGAAGTGGTATCGCATTCGCTCCAATCAGTGACAGCGATCCCTGTTGCGGATTCCAAGGAACTGCTTGAGAGGGTTGATCCCAAGACTGAAGTGGTTGGTGTGGACGAGGCGCAGTTCTTCGATGACGGACTGCTCGACGTCGTGGAAACGCTCGCCAAAGCCGGTAAACAAGTCATTGTGGCCGGATTAGACCTTGACTATCTGGGCCGACCTTTCGAACCAGTGCCCCGTATTGCGCATCGTTCTGAGTTTGTGACCAAGATTATGGCGGTCTGTCACCGGTGCGGCGATCCAGCTAACTTTACGCAGCGGATCGTGCAAGGTGACGAACTTGTCGTCCTAGGGGCGACCGATGCGTACGAAGCGCGTTGCAGGTCATGTTGGGATCCTGAGGAACCCGAACAGCCCAAACTAGACGTCTGACCAAAGAGGGTCTTGGTTCTGCTACTCTGTTGTCGACCTGCTGAAAGGCAGCGTCATCGAGACGGGTCGGGTGTAAGCCGATTCCTGCTTGTTTGGTCCCCAGTCTGTAAAGGCCTTCTTGCCTTAGCGTGACACTCTCACTGCACTGACTGTTGCTTCGACCGAACGCTCGATTTCAACGAAGAACAGAGTTCGATGCTCTCAAATGCCAGGAGCGTCGAGCGAAAGGAGTCAACTTAATATGGCGATATTCCGCCGAAAATCACCGCAGGTGATCAGCGCCGTACGGCCTGCTGGCACCAACAAGGTGACCAAGACCAAGAGGGTCGGTCGCGACGTAGTCGAGATCACCAGAGTTACCACAGCCCCGAAACAGAAGGGTGGTAACCAAAAACAGCGCTCCCAGCAACGTCAGAAGCAACGCTCCGGTAGCGGCCGAAATCAGCGCAATCAGCGAAGTCGGAGTCGCTCCCAAGCCTCTCGACATCATGATGTGCCACCGCCGCTCCCAGAGGGTGTCCGTAAGCAGATGCTGGTGCGCGTGCTGCCCAATCAAACCCAGGTTGTTGTGTTGGAAGGGCCAACCCTCGTAGAGCATTTCGTTGCCAACGAAGAGTCCGATTCGACGGCCGGCAACGTGTACCTAGCCGTTGTGAAGAACGTCCTTCCCGGGATGGAAGCTGCCTTCCTAGACTTTGGAGCCGAGAAGAACGGTGTTCTGTACGCAGGTGACATAAAGGCCCCCGCAGGAGCTGGCAAGAACCCTCGTATCGAGGATGTCCTCAAGAACGGCGACAAGGTGCTTGTTCAGGTGGTCAAGGACGCCATGGGCGCCAAAGGTGCCCGTCTAACCGGTGAGATTTCCATGCCAGGCCGGTACCTCGTGCTCGTCCCAGATTCCGACGTTATGGGAATCAGCCGGCGACTCCCAGATGACGAGCGCCATCGCCTTCGCGATGTGATCAAGGGCGCCAAGCCCAAAGGATTCGGCGTCATCGTGCGTACCGCTGCAGCGGGAGCTTCCGAGGAAGATCTGGAAGCCGATATCGCTCGTCTCGTGGAGAAGTGGAACGGTATCAAGGGGCAGGCCGGCTCAGGCCAGGCGCCGCGGAGTATCTACAAAGAGCCAGAACTGCTCATCCGAGTGATCCGTGAGCACTTCACCAGCGAGTTCCGTCGACTGCTCATTGATGACAAGGATGCAGCAGCAGATGTGACCAACTACCTCAAGGAGACAGCACCAGCGTTCGCCGACCGAGTGAAGGTCTACGAAGACGAGCTGCCCTTGTTTGATCGTTACCACGTGGAAGACCAGCTCCAGAAAGCTCTCGAGCGCCGGGTCTACCTCAAGTCAGGTGGTCACCTAGTGATCGATCGGACTGAAGCTCTCACAGTCATCGATGTAAACACCGGCAAGTTCGTCGGAAAGTCGAGCCTTGAAGAGACAGTGTTCCAGAACAACCTCGAGGCTGCCGAGGAAATCGGTCGCCAGCTGCGCTTGCGTGATATCGGGGGGATCATCGTTGTGGACTTCATTGATATGGAGTCTGAGAAGAACAACCGTCAGCTCATGCAGACGGTTCGCGAGACTCTCGCACGCGACAAGACGAGAACTCAGGTGTTTGACGTGGGACCGTTGGGCCTTGTTGAGATGACAAGGAAGAACGTTTCGCGCAGTCTCCTGGAGAATTTTTCTGAGGAATGCCCCACCTGCGACGGTAGGGGCGTTGTCCTCAAGGAGAAAAGCCCCGTTTTTCAACCCGCTGACGACTGATCGTCAGCGTCTACACACGAACAGACCCGAAGCCCGGGTTGGTTTCTGGCGCAGCAAGCGCCTAAAATCTCTTGGCTTCACTCACAGGATTCAAGGACTATGTACGCAATCATCAAGACCGGCGGAAAGCAACTCAAGGTATCAGAGGGGGACGTTGTCTCCGTTGAGCGCCTCAAGGACGCCAAAAAGACCGTCACATTCACCCCCATCTTCGTCAGCGACGATGAAGGGAACGTCATCACAGACACAAAGGCGCTTAAGGCAGCCAAGGTCAAGGCGAACGTTCTAGGCGAAGAGCGCGGTCAGAAGCTCGATATCTTCAAGTACAAGAACAAGACCGGCTACCGGCGCCGCATGGGTCATCGCCAGACGTATACCTCTCTCGAGGTGACAGGCATTTCCCTAGGGGCGAAGAAGCCAGCCAAGGCTAAGGCTGAAAAGGCCCCGGCCAAGTCCGAGGAGGCATAACTCATGTCAAAGACAAAAGCTGGAGGCTCGACAAAGAACGGGCGGGACTCGGCGGCGCAACGCCTGGGTCCAAAGATGTTCGACGGCCAGATCGTCAAGTCGGGAATGATCCTCGTGCGCCAACGCGGTACGCGCATTCACCCAGGTGTGAACGTAGGGCGTGGGAGCGACGATACGTTGTTCTCGATGGCCGAAGGTACGGTTCGTTACGGCAAGCGTAACGGCCGTCGCCTCGTCGACGTTCTCACTGACTAGAAACGCCCAAGCGGCGTGTTTGTCGACCAGGTAAATGTCCATCTCCGAGGAGGAGATGGCGGTGCCGGCGTAGCGTCCTTCCATCGTGAAAAGGGCAAGCCGCGCGGTCGCCCTGAGGGTGGATCTGGGGGTAACGGCGGTGCTGTCTTCTTGATCGCAACCCCGGACATGGCAACGCTGCTGACCTATCGTCGCAACCCTCACCATCGCGCAGGTAGCGGTACCCACGGCGAAGGCGATATGCAACATGGCAAGCGAGGCACCGACCTCACGCTACCGGTGCCTCTTGTCAGCATGGTCTTCTCAGAAGATGGAGAGCTGATCGCCGATCTTGTTGAAGAAGGCCAGACAGTTCGCGTCCGCGATGGGGGCAACGGCGGGCGAGGCAACCACGCCCTTGCCTCGAAGACGCACCGAGTGCCCGGCTTCTCCGAGCAGGGTGAGTATGGAGAAGAGGCAACCTTTCGCCTAGAACTGAAACTCCTGGCTGACGCAGCACTCATTGGATTTCCTAATGCTGGTAAGTCCACACTCATCTCAAAGGTTTCGGCTGCCAAGCCGAAGATTGCCGACTACCCGTTCACCACGCTTCAACCCAACCTCGGAGTTGTCTCCGTCGGCGAGCATGAGTTCGTGATGGCAGACATTCCAGGGCTCATTGAGGGGGCTGCCGAGGGCAAGGGGCTTGGTCACGAGTTCCTTCGGCACGTAGAGAGGGCACGTGTGCTTGTAGTCCTACTCGATCCTTCCCTTTTGCAGACTGAGGCCATCGAGGAGCAGTATGAAACTCTGCTCGGTGAGTTGGAAGCGCACGACTCAGAGCTGTTGGAGCGCCCGAGGCTCGTGGTGTTGACCAAGGGCGATATTGAAACACCACCTGACTTGGTAGAGATGGCTGAGGACCTAGGCGTGGACAGAGTCTTCCCGATCTGCTCGCTCACTGGCGATGGGTTGGACGAACTCATGTACGCGGTAGCTCAAGAGGTACAGGAGGTACGCCGCGAGGTGATCGATCGAGAAGGCTTCATTCTCCACCGGCCGGCGCCGGCCCCCTTTGAGGTGCTCTATGAGGATGGCAAGTGGTTGGTGGAAGGTAAGGCTGCCCGCCGCGCAGTCAACCTCGCAGACCTAACCGATTTAGAGAGCGCAGATGTCGTTGCGGACCGC
>CAXMPE010000028.1:0-13099 GCA_964195245.1 uncultured Verrucomicrobiales bacterium
GCGTAGTCGACGGCGTTGAGGATCACCTTCATGGCGTTTAGCCGAGCTTTTTTCTTGTTGCCAGAGCGGATGATGGTCCAGGGAGCGATCTTGGTTGAAGTCTCCTTGAGCATCCGATACTTGTACTGGGTAAAGGTATCCCACAGAGCTTGTGCCTGCATGTCAACCTCAGAGAACTTCCAGTTGCGCAGCGGGTCATCCAGGCGCCGGGCGAAGCGCCTCGCCTGTTCCTTCTTGGTAACACTGAAATAGAGCTTAAGAAATACGGTGCCCTGACGGACGAAATCCTTCTCAAAGCCCTTCACCCCCGTCAAAAACATCTCGTACTGGTCCTGAGTGCAGAACTCGAACACCGGCTCCACCATCGCTCGGTTGTACCAACTGCGATCGAACATCACAATTTCACCTGCGGTCGGGAAGTGGCCGACGAACTTTTGGAAGTACCACTGATGCTTCTGTTCTTTTGTAGGCTTCCCTAGGGCGACCACGCGATAGTGCTTCCCGTTCATATAGCGGGTTACTCGCCGAATGGTTCCACCTTTGCCCGCTGCATCCCGTCCTTCGAAGATCACGATCATGCGGAGTTTCTCTTCCTCCAAGTGATCCTGCAGCTTCAGCAGTTCGACTTGGAACAAGCGCAAAGTGTCGTCATCACGCAGACTCCGCAACGCTTTGCTGACCTGAGGACTTTCCAGCCTCGCTCTAAGTTCTGCGTTCTCGGCGGCAAGCTCCGCCACGCTTGCTGGCTTATCGCTCATTCCTCATCCTCCCAATGTCGAAGCAACACGTACGATTCACCACCTATTGAACCGCAGATTTGGATCGACGGCAAGCTCGGACCTAGCCGTCGACCCCAAACGGCCCCGGCTCGGGCGACGGGGTTCGGACCTGTTGGTCGAAGGCTTCCTTTTCTACCCGTTGATTGAAGTAGATAACAGTGGCGAATATCAACAGCACCGGGTAGGTGATCCAGCTTCCCACGATCGAGAGCAGGACGTCCAACCCGACCTGCCATGGCTCGAGCTGTGGTGCAGCGCCCAACGCGACAGGGTCGAATGTGAACTGTTGGGTCCGGGCCGCGGGACTCCTCAGGCTGCCCACTATCGCCACGACCACGAACCACGCTGCACTGTAGACACCAATTGATCGCCACATCCGCCCCCGCATGAGTTCCCACGAGCGTCCCATCGACGCAAACGGCCCTTTCTTCTCAACCACAGCTATCGGCACCGCAGCCGACCACATGGTCCAGAGCATCACCCCTGGCAAGATGAAGAGGAACAGGCCTAGCCCAGCGATCAGGCTGATGACCAGCTGCACAATGACAACGGGAAGCCCAGCAAAGAAGCCAGCCTTCAGAGCGGCCTTGACAGTCACTTTCCTGCCGAGATAAGCGTTCGCTACGACATGAGTAACCGTCGCGTAGACGAGTCCACCGATGGCAATCGCGAATGCGACAAACACAATTATCGAAGTGACGACGACTGCAGGAATCACATCCGGATCCCAGCCCTCTGTTGTGAACCCATCGAAGTACGCAGTAACTGGCCCAATGAACGCGAGACCAGCGACCAAGAGAACACTCATGAAGATGAGCCCAACCGCGGCAGGGATCAACAGCAGTTGCTTCCACGCGTCTCGGTAGATCTTGAAACTTACTTCAAAGATGCCGCCGAAGTCGAGGGGCCGAATGTACGTCCTCTTGGTGGGAGGCCCAGACGAACCTTCTGGTGTCACGACTGACCAACCGCGGACAGGAACTGCTGAGTGAGAGCCCAAGCGTCTGCCGACTCCCCGGCGAACTCTGCGTACTTCCGATCAAAGAAGGAGTGAGGCGCCCCCGCATACGTCTTCAATTGATGATCGATCCCCGCCGAGGACATCGCGACCTCGAACGCGTCGATTTCAGATTGGGGGATGCCTTGGTCAGCGCCTCCGAAGAATCCACGGACCGGGCACTCGATCGACCCGACACGATCCACCATGCCCGGAGCTCCAATGGGGAATCCTGGGCGGTTGGGATGACCGTAGAACCCAACCGCTCCGCTCAAGCCAAGGCCGCTGGCCGACAGATGCCATGAATTGGATCCCCCGAAGCAGAACCCCACGGCGACCACCTTCCTATCAGCGTCATCCTTTCGGAGAAAGGCTACGGCGGCAGCAGCGTCAGCCAGAATGCCAGCCTGCGTCGTTTGGTTGACGTGCGGCCAACAGTCCCATTCAGCCGCTCGCTCGTCAAGGCCAGCAGTCCGTCCGAAGTAGTCAATGGCTACCGCGTCGTTGCCGTGCTGAGCGAACCGAAGCGCAAGCTCGCCATAGAAAGCGAACAGACCTCTGATATCTGGAAGTACCAGCACAGCAGGTCCGTCGTTGCTCTCACCGACAGCTGAGAACGCACTGAACTCGTTCCCGTCCTCGGCCCTCAGGGTGAGGGCTTGGGTCTCGACGGCCTCGTTAGTGGGATCAATGGGGGTTGTTGAATCGGCTGGGACACACATGGCTACTCAGACAGCGCCTTCGCCGTCTCCAGCGACAGTCGAAACATGGTGTCCAAGCTCTTCTGACGCTGATCTGAGGACATTTCTTCTCCCCCAAGAATGTGGTCTGAGACAGTCATCACGGCTAGCGCCTGCTTGCCTTCCTCAGCAGCCACTCCGTACAGGCCAGCAGCCTCCATTTCGACAGCAAGAACGCCCATATCAGTCCACGTCTTGAGGATGCTGGTGTTTGGACTGTAGAAGAGGTCGCTCGTGAAGATGTTGCCAACGTTGATCGGGGCTCCAGCAGCAGAAGCCACGGCATCAAACGCTTTCACCATCTCGTACGACGCGGTCGCTGCGTAATCGAGGCCCTGGAATCGGGTTCTGTTGGTGCTGCTGTCTGTGCACGCGCCCAACCCAACGATAATGTCGTGCAGCTTGAGGCTCGGGAGGATCGCTCCACAAGTCCCAATCCGCATGATTCGTTCTACGCCGTAATGGCGGTAGAGCTCAGTCGCGTAGATCGAGATCGAAGGAACACCCATGCCTGAGGCCATCACTGAGACTTTGGTGCCCTCAAACATGCCGGTGTAGCCCTCAATCCCCCGCACTGCTGTGACAAGGACAGGGTTCTCAAGGTAGTTCTCTGCAATGTGACGAGCCCGTAGCGGGTCTCCAGGCATCAACACCGTCGAGGCGAATGCGTCGTCTGGTGCTTCGATATGGGGTGTTGACATGGGCGTACTCCTCTAGCTGACGTCGCCTCGGAGTCTAAACGTGAGGCGGTGCGGAACGACGCGCCTCAGTTCACAGCTCTGCTAGCCCCAAAGCCCAGACTTCTTCGCCCTCGATCTCCTGTCCGCTCGGCGAGAATCCGAGGGACTTGTACAGCCCCTTCGCACGGTCGTTCTGATGGCTAACCGTCAGGCTGAGAAGCTCACAGCCGGCATCGGTCGCCCGGGCTATTAACGCCTTCACAGCGGCACGGCCCACTCCTTTGCCCTGCTGTTCGGAGGCCACGACGAGGTGGAAAAACCGCGCCTCTTCACCATCAGCGGTGAACGCCAGGCCTACTAGCCCAACGAGTTCACCTTCGAAGATCCCCAGCGCCTCCCATTTGAGCCCCCAACGTCCCACATGGGCTTTTCCAAGGATCACAAGCGCGACCGGGCCGTCATCAGCCACAAAGTCCTGTTGAGCAGCAGAGACATCAACGGCCAAAGCGGCCTCGTAGTCGTTATCAGTCAGGAGTCGGAGTTCCACCATCGCCAACATGGTACGCCGCAAAGAAACGACCACAACTACAACCACGACCACAACGACAACGACAACCGTCGAGCGGTTACTTGTTGCAGCTGTGATTAAGGAGAGGCTTAGAACACCTTTGCCAACTCCGAGGTCCTGGTTGTCGTTGTGGTCCGAGAAACCGGCTCGAATCTAGCTTGGAAGAACCTCAATGACTCCGGTTCATAGGTGAATTGCAAACCCTGGACCGCCTCGGGGTTCTCCAATAGCTCCACCACGGCTTCGGCGGTGACATCCATGTGAGCTTGGGTATAGACCCTGCGAGGAATTGTCAGCCGCACCAACTCCAGTTTCGGATAGCGATGATCACCAGTGACCTTGTCTCGACCAGCAGACACCACGCCTCTCTCCATGCCACGGACACCCGACGCGATGTACAGGGCTGCGGTGAGAGCCTGAGCAGGGAACTGGCTGTGCGGAATGTGTGGGAGAGCCGCCTTAGCGTCGATGAAGACACCATGCCCTCCGACAGGCCGGATGATCGGTACTCCGGCCCTGATGAGCGCGTCGCCAAGGTACTCGACCTGCCCAACTCTGGCGCGCACGTGATCGTCGGAGTGAACCATCTCTCGGATTCCTCGGGCCAATGCCTCCATGTCACGGCCCGACATGCCGCCATACGTGTGGAGCCCTTCGAAGGCAACGAGAAGCGCTCTTGCCTGCTTGGCTAGATCTGGGTCTCGAAGCGCGAGGAATCCCCCGATGTTGACGAGGTTGTCCTTTTTGGAAGACACAGTGGCGCCGTCGCTGTACGAGCAGATCTCGCTCAGGATCTCCGATACGCTCTTGTCCACGTACCCCACTTCTCTCTGCTTGATAAACCAAGCATTCTCGAGAGCACGGGTGGCGTCCAGCATCACCAAGATGCCGTTGGCACTGCAGTACTCATACGTGGCTTTCAAGTTGGCCATGGACATCGGCTGGCCACCAGCCATGTTCACATTGGTCTCAACCGAAATGTACGGAACATGGTCTGCTCCCACTTCGTCGACGAGCGCAGCGAGCTTTTCGAGGTCGACGTTGCCCTTGAACGGATGAAGGCTGGACGGATCATGAGCCTCATCAATGATGACGTCCACGAACTTCCCACCGGCGTGTTCTTGATGGAAACGAGTTGTGGTGAAGTACATGTTGCCCGGGATGTAGTCCCCATCCTTGATCAGGATCTGGCTCAAGATATGTTCGGCACCTCTGCCCTGATGAGTAGGAATGAGCTCCTCATACCCGTAGACATCCTGAACGGCATCGACCAAGTTGTAATAGCTCCGGCTCCCGGCATACGACTCATCACCCACCATCAGCCCTGCCCACTGGTTGTCTGACATCGCTGAAGTGCCCGAGTCGGTGAGAAGATCGATGTACACATCCTCGGAGCGCAGCAGGAATGTGTTGTAGCCCGCCTGCTCAGCGGCGAAGACCCGCTCTCTGCGGGTCGTTATCTTGATCGGCTCGACGACCTTGATCTTGTACGGCTCTGCCCAACTGTGGCGGCTCATGCTCATCCCTTCGATCACGCTCCACATTCCGCGAGTTGCCCGCCGATCTAGAAGCGAATATTCACCTGTTAGACATAAATGATATAATTGATCCGGAGAAAGTCCACCTAGACCGAAGGAAAGTCGATCCATGCCGTCAAAACCGTTCCTTGATCGAATTGATCGCGAAATAGTGGGTCTTCTCTTGGAGAATGCGCGGTTGTCCAATAAGGAGATCGCGGGCACCGTGGGCATCGCCCAGTCGACGTGCTCTGAACGAGTCCGACGCCTTGAGGCTGCCGGGGTCTTCCGAGGCTTTCACGCCGAGGTGGAGCCGTCCGTCGTCGGCGTCGGCCTACAGGCCATGATCGCCGTCAAGCTCCACCGCCACGAAACCTCACAAGTCGCAAGATTTCGCGCCTACGCCGCCCAACTCAACGAGGTGGTCGCTTTCTATCACATGGCTGGCAACACCGACTTCCTAGTGCACGTCGCTGTAAGAGACTCCGACCATCTGCGCGACATAGCCATGGGCGCCTTCACCGCCCAACCAGAAGTAGCCCACATCGAGACATCGATCATCTTCGAGCACACGCGGTTTGGGGCTCTCGGAGCCTTCGGCTCCTAGCCCCAAACCGAACCTAGACCTAGACCTAGACCCAGCCTCTTGGCGTCTCGGGACTGGTCGTTCACTCGGATGGGCAAGCCCAACTTGGCCTTTGACTTCGACTTGAACCACCTATGCCCCGAGCTGTTGGCTGGAGTCAGGTTGTTTGACCAGTTCGTACGGCTGGTATAATCCCAATCCCGCAAGGGGCTATAGCTCAGCCTGGCAGAGCACTTGCATGGCATGCAAGGGGTCAAGGGTTCGAATCCCTTTAGCTCCACTTCGAAGGAACCCCGTCAAGAGGACCCAACGAAACTTCCAGTTTCGCCACTCCGTTTGACGGGGTTCCTGTATTCCGCAAGACGGAACACATGGGTGTCTTAGTTCTAGTTCTAGTTCTAGTTCTAGTTCTAGTTCTAGTTCTAGTTCTAGTTCTAGTTCTAGTTTTCGTCGGGCTCCGACTCAAAGGACAGTTGGAGTCGGGGGGCGTCGCCCCAGAGACGGTCTAGGTCGTAGAACTTACGAGCGTCGGCGTGGAACACGTGGACCACCACTGACCCATAGTCAAGCAGCACCCACTCGCCTTCCTCGCCGCCCTCTGACCTTGTTGGTCGGCCAATGGGCTCACGAAGCTGATCGAAGGCTTCTTCTGCGAGGGACCTGACATGGCGCCTGGAGTTTCCCGATGCGATGACAAAGAACTCGGTTATGCCCAGGAGATCACCCACGTACAACCCAGAAATATCGACGCCTTTGAGGTCCCACAGGGCTTTCGCTGCCAGTTTGGCGACACCGAGGGCGTCTTCGTCGATCAGAGACTCGTCGACGAACTCCCTTTGGGACTCGTCGGTCAACGATGCCTTGGGCGCTGCTTGTTCCGAAGAGTCTGTCACGTCATATCCTCACCCACAATAATAGTGACATCCACGATGGCGCTCGGCTGACGCTGTTCAAGCCGGATTTCTGAGACTCCCAGGATTCTCCCGACCTCCAAGGCAGCGACCTGGTTTTCGGCTGTGTGACCAATAACTCTGGTCTCGAGATACCCAAAATGGTCAGCGTTGTCGCTGCGGACCACTCGAAAGCCCTCTTGTACAAGTCGTGAGGCAATCCCAGGAGCGATGCCAGGGGTTGACGTACCGTTCAGAATCTCGACGCGTGAGCGTTCCCCAGAAACTATTGCCAGGTAGGGAACCTGCGAGGCCACAAACGCTTCGGCGTCACTCACCCCGAGCTTGTACGTCTGGGAGTCCCCTCCGAGAGAGTCCACAGCAGTCACGCTGACGGAGGTCACTCGGGCTGATTCATCGGCTGCCACGAGCTGGAGAACTCGCAGCGCCCCGGCACGATCGCCTTGGGCCCCTACCAGAGCACGGTCGAGGCTGGTTGGGTCGCTACGTTGGAACTCCAAGAGGGCTTGCCCTACCAACTGCTGACGGACGAGGAGCGATAGCTCATCGCTCACACCCTGCTCCCCGAGGATCAATCGCAAGTGCTCAGCATCGCGAACGGCAACCCCTTCACTGACGACCACCAGCTGGTCGTCGCCGTCTTGAACAATCACCGCTTGGGAAATCTCAAGAGAGACACCAGCAACAGCTCCAGAAAGAGATGTGACTGACGCCCGAGCCGCGTGATCAATGCGCGCACCCGTCAGGTTGGTAACCGCCAACGCCACCAGCTCCGGACCCCCGATTTCGATTGCTTCGGAAAGCTCGAACCGTCCATAGCCAGGCAGAATGACGAGCAGACTTGGGGGAAGCAAAACTACCTTGTCTTCTAGGGTGGGATGGGTTGAAATAAGAGCGACCCCCACGGCTTCATCCCCCTCCATGAGCGTGATAACCAACGACTCACCCGCAGAGCTCGAAGCTACTGGGACCGGCGGGGCGACCTCGGGCTGGGACGTTCGCCCTTGGAGCCAGATTGACCCCAACACAGATCCAGAGACCATCAGAGCCGCCACCAACACGGCTCCGCCGATCTTGAGCCTTGCCCTGCGTTCAGCTCGGGCGTTGGCTTGCCTCCGGAACTGAACCGCTTCTGACGACGGCGCCCGTGCCGACTGCGCCTCCTCTTCAGGCTCGCCAGGCTCCTCTGGAGCGTCGAACTGCTCAACAATTGCTCCCTCGTGGAAGCGCCGCGAATCTGCGGGCACGCCGTTCTCAACCAGCACCCCTTCATCTCGCTTCTTAGGCCGCTCAGCTCGCCTCGCCCCTCGCAACCCCTTGCCGGAAAGCTGGACAACTTCGGGATCGCCGAAGAGATCAACCGGCCGATTCGCCCGGGCCATTGACTGCGACTCCCGCTCAATCTCGACTTCAACCTGGCCCACATCAGCCCCAGCCCCTGCGGCTGGGGCTGCTGGCTCCACCGGCGCGGACTGGAAGCTCCGACTCGCATCGGGAGGATTGAACGGGTCGAATTCGACTGTTTGGGCGCGCGCAATCTCCTCGGCGAGTCCCCCCGCAGCGGGCGACCCTTCCCCGACTTCGATCGGGCCTCTGCTCTTGCGCCAGAACTTCCGTCTAGCCATAGAGTCCTTCACTCTCGATGATCTCCCGCACGCCGGCGGGGACTAAGAAACGATACGGCATCGCGCCCGCAACTCTTGAGCGAATATCGCTGGACGAGATATCTAGGCGAGGCATGTCCAGCCAGGTGGCTCTGTCTGAGACCTCAGGGGCGAGATCCCGTTGAGCGACCCCAAGCCGCGGGACTACCGCTAGTTCGCACATCTCGAGCACCTTGCGCCACTCGAACCAAGTCGGGAGGCCCTGGGCCGTGTCAGCTCCCAGAATGAGCACGAGCTCGTTTCCGAGGCTCACTAACTCCTGCAATGTGTTGACAGTCTTACTGGGACCGTCAAGCCGGATCTCGCGATCGTCGGCGGTGAAGTAGTCAACACCTGCAATGGCGGCCTCCACCATCCGCAGGCGAGTCGCCGCCTTGGTAACGATCTGATCCTGCTTCTGCCAAGGATCGCCGGCGGGCACGAATAGCACCTGGTCGAGGTTTGCTTGGGAATAGGCGGTCTCAGCGGTCACAAGATGTGCCAAATGAGGAGGATCAAATGTTCCGCCAAAAAGTCCGACTCGCATGAGGGTCAGGTTAGGCGACCGGTCAGCCCACGAGGCGGAGGCCGTTAGCTGGGATCAACTCCATGCACTCGAAGAACAGCTTCGCATCTCGATAGGTTGACAAGACCCGAACCGAAAAGTGCAGGGCCGCTGTCTCGTGAGCTATCCCGCTCGATCCAAGGGTGGCACCAGCTATCACCGCCGATCCGTTCGTAACCGCTCGCTCGGACAGGTAGGAATATGATGTCTTCAGGCCGCCGCCGTGACTGACCGTGATGGTCTGGTTACCAACGACCTCCCCGGAAAAGCTGACCACGCCGCCAGCCGCTGCTCGGACAGGAGTCCCAGGCAATGCACCAATGTCAAGGCCCCAATGCCCGGAGTATCGCCCGCTGGGAGCAAACTCTCCCGTGACCTCGCCGACCACCGGCCACCGCAACGCGATGCACTCAGCAGATGCTGGCGCTGGAGTAATGACGAGCAATAGAACGAGGAACAACAGCAAGCGCATTAAGTCTCCACCGTCCTCAGGGCAAGACTATCGCATCGGGGCCCAGCTTGAAAGGGGCCTACGCCTCGTGGACGGTCCCAGGCTCGAGGAGTGCCAGTACTTGCCGGCGCAACTCCGCTGGCTGGAACGGCTTGGTAACGAATGAATCGGCCCCACCCGCATCGGCACGCTTGCGGGACTCTTCCTCGGCATGAGCTGTGAGCACGAGCACAGGGACGTCGGAGACCGACTCGTCGGCGCGAATCCGCACCAACACTTCCCAGCCGTCCATCTTCGGTAAGCCGATATCGAGAATCACCACGTCGGGTCGCAACTCTATGACGGCAGCCAAGCCAGATGGCCCGTCATCTCGGGTCGTCACGGTGACACCGAGAGGACGGAGACAGACCTCTATCAGACGGCGAATGCCGGGAGAGTCTTCCACTACTAGAACGTTTCGATCAGTACTCGTTTCCATACGCTCGGCATTGTACGCTAAAACGTCGACTCCGCGAACGACCTACCGTCCGACGGCGGGAGCTGACACCCGCTCCACAAACTCTTCTAGCTGGCGGAGCGTCCTCACCTCGAACACAGCATCACAGAATGGGGTGTATTCCCGCATCACCGAGTCTCCCGTGTCCCAGTAGGTCTTGGGCTCTGGGTTCAGCCAAAACACGCCACGGGCGACACGTTGGATGGCCGCTAGCGTCTCGGCTTGGGCAGGTCGGTAGTTGTTCCTAGCGTCCCCAGCGATGATGACCGTGGAACGAGATGTCACGATCCCCCCGTAGCGCTCCCAGAACTGGTTTAGCGAGCGCCCGTAGTCAGAATGGCCGTCGAGGTGTACTACGCCAGCCTCGTTGGTAACTGTTTCAAGGGCTTCTCCAAACTTGACTCCCACCCCGAAGTACTGGGTCACTTCATCGAGAGCGTCGATGAAGGCGAACGATCGAAGCTTCGAGAAGTGCGAGTTCATCGAGTAGACAAACTGCAACGTGAAGCGGGCAAAGGTCGCCATGGAACCCGAAATGTCGCACAGCAGGATGATCTCGGGTTTGGTGATATGCGGCTTCTTGAAGACCGGTTCAAGTGGAACCCCACCCGAAGCGAGTGATCGCCGGACGGTAGAGCGGAAGTCAAGACGCCCCTGTCTGAGATGACGCCGCCGCTGGGCGAGCCGTGCTGCGAGACGGCGAGTTAGCGGGCGAATAACGTCTTCCATTCTGGCGAGATCGTCCCGGGTAGCGTGCATGAGGTCCACGTCGTCGATGAGCGGTCGGCGTAAAGTCTTCGCCACAGCCTCCCGGCCGCGGTCGGCAACCAACAGCCTTCGAATCTCGGCTTCCACTTCTGAGCGAAACTGCTCGAAGGAACGTCCCAGTTCCTCTTGCTCAAGTCGTTCGGCCAGCGGATCGTCACCAGTCGCCTCCTCGAGTAGATCGCGCCGGATTTCATCAAAACCAAGCTGGCGAAGCGTCCGATACAGGTAGTAGGTGCCACCGACCGGCCGTCCGGGCTCCATGCCCGAGAACCGTTCGACCGACTCCTCAGCCAACTCTCGCATCTGTTGCTGATCCGAAGCTCGAAGAGCGTCGGCTAGGGCGTCTCGGAGAGCATCGAGCCCCTGACCACCTCCCCCACCACTACCGCGTCCCTGCCCACCCTTCTTCTCCCGGGCAGCAGAGGAAGATTCGTCATCGCTGTCTGACTCGCCATCCAGTTCCAACTCACGCAGGCCGGCGAAGAAGACTTCAAAGGCGGTGTCGAACGCAACCAGATGACGCTCGTTCTTGACCAGCGTCGCACCCAGGGAAGCCTTGAACGCCGGCCGCTGAGTCAACTCGGTATGGTGGAGCGCGTCGACAGCGTCGATAGTCTCTACCAGCGAGACGGGGATTCCTGCCGCTCTCAGTTCTGCCACGAACTCGGTGAGGACGTCAAGCAGCATTAGGTGGTTGAGAACTCCTTGAGAGCTCGTTCTACGTCAGCTTGATACTTGAGCAACACAGGCATCGACCGCACCACCACATCATCTGTGATGTTCTCAATTCCCAGGGCAAGCAACGTTCTGGCCCAATCCAGTGTCTCAGAGATCGACGGAGCCTTCTTGAGATCTAGCTCACGGATGGATGAAATGACCCGAGCAATCTGCTCAGCCAGAGGCTCTCCAAGACCCGGAACCTTCGCCAGAATGATCTCCTTCTCGCGCTCAATGGTCGGATACCCAACGTACAAGAAGAGACAGCGGCGCTTGAGCGCTTCTGAGAGCTCACGGGTGTTGTTAGAGGTGAGCAAGACCAGCGGCTGGGAGTTCGCTGTCAAGGTCCCCAACTCCGGAACAGAAATCTGGAACTCAGATAACACCTCGAGAAGAAGAGCCTCTGTTTCCATCTCCACTCGATCCACCTCGTCGATTAGCAACACAACAGGGGCTTCACTCGTAATCGCGCCAAGCAATGGCCGGGCAAGCAGAAAGTCCTCAGAGAAGATGTCCTCTTGGAGTTCGTCCCAGTTCCTGTCGCCACCCTCGGCTTGGATTCTCAACAACTGCTTTTTGTAGTTCCACTCGTAGATCGCTTTGGCTTCATCAAGTCCCTCGTAGCACTGCAACCTGATGAGCTCACGATCGTGCACTCGGGCGAGTGCTTTGGCCAGTTCTGTCTTTCCGACGCCCGCGGGACCCTCCACGAGAACCGGCTTGCCGAGTTGCTCGGCGAGGTAGACAACCTGCGCTATCGAGTCGTCGGCGAGATACCCCACGTCGGCAAGAGCCGCCTTTACCTCTTGTGGACTCCCAGTGGCCATGACTTCCTCTTACGTAGTTTGTGTAGGCCATCAAATTACCAGCCTGCGCTGATTGCACCGACGCCACGAGTCGGAAGGCTCAGCCCGTGAGGGGCCCGAACGCTGCCTTCCGAAGACCTGAACGCTCGAACCGAGTCCACTGGCCCTCTCCAAGAGCCAACCTATCTGCGATGGCCCATGCGACTACCGGGTTGAAGCCCAGGCCAATATGGCTTCCGGGAACCTGAATGTTCTCAGACTGCGGGCCAGTGGTCTGGACACAGCAGCCCCACGCAGCAATCCCATCCGAGCGGGAGAAGACAGCGGTTGTCGGCACCGCAAGGGGTTCACCCAACCGATCTGAGAGTGAGGCCTCGAGGCTGTCTATCGAGTGGCCGCTCATGCGTTCGAAGATCCGGTGGACATTGTTCGCCCGCGGGTTACCTCGAAACGGAGACCCCAAAGTGATGACCTGTCGAACACGCTCCGGGCTTTCCCTTGCCAACTCCCGGGCGTACAACCCTCCGAGACTCCAGCCGATGAGCGAAACCTTGTCTCCTGAGGTTTCGGCAAGGTCGGCAAAGCGTCGTGTAATCGCCGGTCCCGCACCCGTCTTAAGATCGGTGTGCGTGCCGTAGTTCCTGCCAAGCCTCCAGCCATGTACTTCGTAACCCAAACTCTTCAGTAGGCGCCGCAAAAGAGCGGTGCTGCCGTCCCCCGCCATAAGCCCTGGTAACACAAGTACTGAATGTCCATCACCTCGCGGTAGTTGAGCCAACCAAGGGAAGGCTGCCACAAACGAGCCCAGCTCGAGAACAGCTCGAGCTTCTGCCAACAACAATCCCAATACTGGAGGGGAGTGTGTTTGGCCCTGA
>CAXMPE010000029.1:0-2480 GCA_964195245.1 uncultured Verrucomicrobiales bacterium
GAAAGGTCAAAATCTGGTAGGTCCGGCTTCCTCTTGACCGCATCCATGTGGATTCTCCGCGACCCCTGAAAATCTCCCGTGGCCCACGCATACAGGGCTTTGATCCACAGGGAATCGGCCATGACTGAGGGATCATCGAGCGCGTCGGCGATCCTTCCGAGCTCTTCGATAAGCGGAAGGGATTCCTGTGTTCTGCCTGAGACTGAAAAGAGGTGTCCAAGCGCCAAGAGAACAACCGCCCGGTCTTTATTGGGGGTGGACTCGGCGAGCTCTAGGACTCGCGGGTACCAGTAAAGCGTCTCCTCCATCCGGGAGTTGAAAAACCATTCAGGCCAGACGCTGGCGGCCAACCGGAGGGCGCGGCCGCCTTCCTCAGCCTCAACTGCCCAAGCCAGGGCGCTTTGGAAATTGTCTTTTTCGGTGACGAGTTTCTCGTACATTTCGCCCATCGCGACACTGTCGAGTTCCGAGTCACCCGAGAACATGCTCCCGTGGTAGTCGGCATGGTGGCCTCGTAGTGACGGATCCTCACCGGATTCGGCCAGCAGGCCTCGAGTGAAATCGTGGATGGATTCGAGCATGTCGTAGCGGGTCGTCTCACCCGCACCGACTGTGAGCAGCGAGGCATCGAGGAGGTGGCCGATTAGATCTAGGATGTCGGCGGGATCGATTCCGTCTCCGCTGCAGACGGCTTCGGCTGCTTCAAGGTTGAAGCCGCCTTCGAAGACTGCCAACCGTCGTAGCAGTATTTGTTCTTGAGTATTCAGAAGGTGGTAGCTCCACTCCATTGCTGCTCGGAGAGTTTGTTGTCTCTCGGGGCGGGTACGGCCTCCATCGGTGAGTACCGCGAAGCGGTCCTCGAGGCGGGCGAGAAGCTGGCCCGGCGACAGCATCGTTAGCCGGGCGGCTGCCAGCTCGAGGGCGAGAGGGATCCCGTCAAGGCGCCGACAGATTGTCACTACCGGTTCGACGTTGGCTTCGTTGAGATCGAAGGCGGGTTGCGCTTCATTGGCACGGTCAACAAACAGTCTCACTGCATCGAACCCACGAGCAAACACAACAGTTATCTCCGCTTCCACAGCCGGAAGGTGGAGGGGTGGCACCGGCCAGGTTTGCTCACCAACAACCCCCAGTTGCTGACGGCTGGTGGCGAGAATCCGCAGGGCGGGGCACCCATCCAACAGAGCGCTCATGACGCGTGCTGCTTCGTCGATCAGGTGTTCACAGTTGTCGATCACCAGCAGAGTTGATGCCTTGGACAGTTCCTCGATCAGGATTTCGAGAAGAGGACGGGTGGGATGTTCAGTAACCTCGAACACTTGGGCGATTTCGCCGACCAGGTAGCTGGGATCAGTCAGGGCTGCCAACTCGACGAGCCACACGCCATCGGGATAGTTGTCGTTGAGATGGCGGGCAACTTCGAGTGCCAGAGTGGTCTTGCCGATCCCTCCAAAACCAGTGAGGGTCACGAGACGATGACTCCCGATCAGTTTCTCTACCGCAGTCACCTCATCAGCGCGGCCCACGAACGACGCCACCCGGGCCGGGAGGTTGTCCCGAGGTCGTGTTTCTAACGTCGACGCTTCGAAGGGAAGTTCGTGGAGCAGAATCTGCTCTTCAAGGCGTTGCAGGGCGGTGTTGGGCTCGATACCCAGCTCCTCACCGAGAACCGTACGGGCCTTCTGATAGGCCGCCAACGCCTCAGCCTGTTGATCTGTCCGATACAACGCCACCATCAACTGACCCCACAAGCCCTCACGCATCGGATACCGGGTCGTCAACTCGCGAAGCTCACCCACCACGTCCCGGTGCCGTCCCAACTCCAAATCGGCCCCAACCCGGTTCTCGACGCAGAGGAGCCGCGACTCCTCCAACCGGGCGATCTCACCCTGAGCGAAGCTGTCGTAACGAAAATCCTCAAAGGCCCCACCCCGCCACAAGCCCAGCGCCCCTGCAAGGCGCTCGAGGGCTACCTCAAAACGGCCATCAGCCAACAGCTGCCCACCCTCATCGGCTAAACGTTGAAAACGGCCGGCGTCAACCTGATCCGGCTCTACGCGCAATGCGTAACCACCCGCTTCGGTGCCAACAACCCCCTCTTCGCCTTGACCACGGCCAGGTTCCAACACGTCTCGTAACTTGGAGATGTGATAACGCAGAGTCTTGACCCCACCCTTGGGCTGGACGTCGCCCCACACCTCCTCCAACAACCGGTCAGCAGACACCACCTGGTTGGCATGTACCAGCAACACGCCGAGCAACTTGCGTGGCTTGGCAGCGCTTACCGCCCGTGCCCCACCGCCGATTTCAACCTGAAGGGGTCCCAGCACCTGGAACTTCATACCGCAAAATACCAGCCACAACCAGACATATCAGCCATGACCTAATCGCGGCCTAACCCGAACTGGGGTCGAGACCTAAGCCCCAAATCGGATGTTGCTGGCATGAAGAAAGCCAGCACCTTCGCACTCACAGTTGCC
>CAXMPE010000030.1:0-5769 GCA_964195245.1 uncultured Verrucomicrobiales bacterium
CCAAGAGCCAGCCGGCGAGTCCGCCAACGACGTTGAGAATGACATCGTCTACGTCAGCGACTCGGCCCACGAGCGGGGTGAACTGCACGGCCTCAATGACGATCGAGCCGACGAGAATGTAGAGCAGGGTTCTAACGAGCGGCTTGTCCCACATTACGGACAAGAGACCGAACGGCAACAGAAGCCCCACATTTCCCACTGCTTGCAACCAAAACACCCGGGTGGAAAGACCCTGACGTGTCAGCGTTGCGAAGGGTTCCAGATTGAGGCCCTCCACGGGTCCGCCACCGGGGGCCAGCAGCAGGACCAGAATCCAAGCCAGGTAGGGAACGGCCAACCAGAGCCCAACAATCCTGACCTTCCCGAGCATGCCTAGGCCTTCCCAAACCGTCGGCTACGGCCCTGGAACTCCGTAATCGCATCTACCAATGTTTGGGCGTCGAAGTCAGGCCACAGAACATCGCTGAAGATGTACTCGGCGTACGCCGCCTCCCACAACATGAAGTTGGAAGTGCGCTGCTCGCCCGAACTTCTGATCACAAGATCTAGATCCGGCATATCAGGCACGTACAGATTGGCGCTCAGCGCTGCCTCGTCAATGTCATGCGGGTCCAGCTCACCGGCTGCCACTTTCTTCGCAAGAGCTCTTGCCGCCGCCGCGATCTCTGTTCGACCACCGTAGTTAAACGCGAACACAAGTTGCAGGCCATCGTTGTCCTCGGTGAGTTTCACCGCCTCAGTCATATGCTGATGATTGCGATCTGGGATTCGAGGATCGCTCATGTCTCCGGCGAAACGCATGCGGACGTTTTTCTCATTGAGGTCGTTGCGTCGCCGAGTGAGAATGTCTTCGTTGAAGAACATCAGGAACGCGACCTCATCTTCATCCCGCGACCAGTTCTCAGTTGAGAAGGTGTAGGCAGTCAGCCACTTCACACCCAAAGCGATGGCTCCGTCGACGGCGTCGAAGAGGGCTGCCTCGCCAACAGCGTGTCCAGCCGTGCGCTCCAAACCGCGCTGCGCAGCCCACCGACCGTTGCCGTCCATAATGAGGCCCACGTGGGCAGGAATGGCCTCCCAATCGAGGCCTTCTGTGTCTAGGTCAGGCACTGAGCACCGCCATAGACTTGATTGGCCGTTCTAGGTGAAACTCGAGAAACTTCTTGGCGACTCCCTGAGCGTCTTGGGCCAACTGGGGCTCCGTTACGACTTCGCGATTGGCCACCTGTAGGAGATGACCAGCCACCCCAACCCTGAGGCGGACAGAGTCGGTCGGAGAGCAATTGCGACATACCGCTCCCCCGGCGGAAAAACTGAACCGCTCGACGGCGTCAGATCCACACGAGGCACAGGCATCCAGAGCTGGCGTAAAGCCAATAATGCCAGCAGTTCGCAGCATGAAATGCGTTAGAAGATCGGTCCGTTGGCCACCCTGCTCCAGGGCGCCGAGGCCTCTCTGCAGTAAGAGGAACATGCCTATCGATGGTTCGTCTTCTTGCACAACGAGATCGGTAATCTCAGCCATCGTTGCCGCCACAGAAACGGCCTCTAGATCTGTGCGGAGCTTGGGGTAGGCCTCAACTACTTCGGCCTGAGTGATGGTCCCCAAGTTTCGACCCTCATAGAGCACAAGGTCCACGTGCACGAACTGCTCAAGCCGCCCGCCAAACCGGCTTTTCGTCTTGCGGATCCCCTTGGCTACGCATCGAAGCTTGCCGCTAGTAGCACTAATGAGTACCACCACCTTGTCAGCTTCACCGAACGAGTACGTTCGCAGCACAATCCCCTGATCGTTCTTGATCGCCATAGGGGCAAATAGTAGTTGAGCTTCGGCCAACCCAAGGACGTATCGGCGCCCCGGCGCAGGGACCGATCGCCTCTTCACTGGTTGGGGTTGAAGCCCAGACGGTCAAGGAGTAACGGGGTGTCTTGCCAATCTTTTTCGACTTTGGCTTGGAGTCGTAGGTACACCTTGGTACCGAATCGCTTCTCCAGTTCTTTGCGCGCCTCAGATCCACATTTCTTGATGAGGCTCCCACCCTTGCCGATGACAATCCCCTTTTGGGATTCACGTTCCACTATCAACCGCGCCTCAATATTCAAGAGACCGTCGTCTCGTTGTTCCATTTCGAGCACTGAAACCGTAAGCGAGTGCGGCAGCTCATCTCGCAGGCGGTCCAAATACTTTTCACGGATGATCTCTCTCACGAGGAACTCATCGGGCTGATCCGACACCATATCGGACGGGAAGTACTGAGGGCCCTCCGGGAGACGGGTGACCATAGCCTCGATACATTCAGCAACACCCTCACCGGTCACTGCGCTGAGGGGGAGGTACTCAGAGCAGGCCCAGGCCGAAGCCTCCGAGAGCATCTCTGTGATCTGCTCCCGAGTTGCCAGATCGATCTTGTTGACCACGACGAGCACGGGAACCCCGGCGGCTCCAGCCCGTTCAGCCACCAAACGATCGCCAGGTCCAATGGGCTGGGTTGCGTCCAGGATGTGGAGGATCATGTCTGATTCGCCAAGAGAACCGTGGACCAGCCTGTTGAGGCGTTCTCCCAGGGCATTGGAAGGCTTGTGAAGCCCAGGGGTATCCATCAGGACAATCTGGGATTGTGGGTCCTCCGGAGTAAGTGTGAGCACTCCTCTGATAGTGCTGCGGGTCGTTTGTGGCCGTGAGGATGTGATCGCCACCTTCTCACCGACAATGGCGTTCACCAGGGTTGACTTGCCCACGTTGGGTCGACCAACAACAGCGACAAATCCCGACCTCATCTAACCGCGGGTCCTTTGGACTTGAACGTGGGCGATCCGCCGACCCTGCAGGCGAGCAACAACGAACTGGACGTTCTCAACCGAGAACTTCTCGCCTTCCTTCGGAACGCGCCCGGCTAAGGCCAGCACGAGCCCACCAACCGTGTCCCACTCTTCATCGGGCAAAGCCACATCAAGCTGCTCAGACAAGTCTTCGACTGGGCATCGCCCGTCTACGAGGAACGCTCCGTTCCCAAGGTCTTGTATCAGCGCTTCTTCATCATCAAACTCATCAGTGATCTCCCCCACAATCTCCTCAAGCAGATCCTCGATCGTCACCAAGCCAGCGGTACCACCGAATTCGTCAACGACAACAGCCAGGTGCGATTGGCTGGCCTGCATGTGCTTGAGCATGTCAGAGACCCGCTTGGTCTCGGGAACAATGACCACTTGGCGAGCGAGTTCAGAGACCGGCACTGCACTTCGTTCATCATCGAGAAGCCTCAGCAGATCTCGAGCATGGGCCACCCCAACAATGTCATCGATGTTGTCTCCCGTGACCGGGATCCGTGAGTATCCCGTTTCAACAATCACGTCGAGGACTTGATCCGACGTGTCCGTGGCGGCGATTGTGACCATGTCAGGCCGAGGGGTCATCACCTCTCTGACAAGCGCATCTGAGAAATCCAGTACGGAGCTGATGAGCTCCAACTCCTCACGATGGAGCTCATCGGCGTCTTGACTCTGCTCCAGGGTTTCGGGCTCTGGCTCGTCAGCAACCCAGTCGTCGGCAGTCTTTCCAGCAGCTACGGCCGCCCGCAGGAGGTTCGAAAAGCGGTAGGCAAGTGATCCTGGGCGGTTGCGCCCGTAGCCACGCGGCACCATATCTCCAAAGACCAGCGAAGCCACCCAGAGGGCGGTCAGGCTTGCCACCAGGGGCCAACCTTCGAGCACTTGGGACAGCGCCCACGAGCCGGGGATTACCGCGCCAAGGGCCAGAGCTGAGTTCACCAGACCAACCGAGGGCTGGATGACTGAAGCCTCCGAGAGCATGTCTGCGACTATCTGCGCTCGCTTGTCCCCCTCGACTCCATCGTGCAGGGCGTCAGCTCTTGGAGTTCTTACAAGAGAAGCGCCCGCCGCCCGGAGCATTCCAGCAGTGACGAGTAATAGAACGCTACTCACCATCGCGATGCCAACAGCTGAAGTAATCACGGTCGCTCCCTTCCCACGGTGGCAAGAATGTCAGATTCCCTAGCTTCCATGTGCTCGGCATCGGTGTCATCTTCATGATCCCAACCCATGAGATGCAACATGCCGTGCACGATCATGAGGGCCATCTCATCTTCGAATCCAACATCTCGGCCCAGCGCCTGCTTCCTCACGTATGACGGTGCGATCACAATGTCGCCCAGGTTGATCGGGGGATCCTTCTCGTCAATGGTCGGAGCCTCCTCGGGCACCAACTCCTCAAGAGGGAAAGAAAGGACGTCTGTTGGACCCGTCCGGTCCATAAACCGCTTGTTGTACTCGGTCATGGCTGGTTCGTCTACTAACACGATGGTCACCTCGACCCGAGGGGGGTACTCCTCATGGGTAAGAGTGTTGAAGGCAAGCTGCCGAAGCTCATGGGGGTCAATCACCTCACTTTGTTCATCAGCAAGGTACACCGAGGGTTTCAAGACTGATCACCTTCGATGACCTCGTCTGGCAATTTGAACACCTCTGGGGATGCGGCCCCTAGGGCAGGCGGAGCCTCGGTGAAATCTGGATAAGCGATTCTTTGGTGGTAGTGCCCCACAAACGCCTCAACGAACGCTTCTTTCACTTGGGTGAGTTCACCCAAAGTGAGCGCACACTCAGAAAGCTGACCATCCGTGACCTTCTCGCCGACAATCGTATCGACCACGATCTCAATCCGCTCCCGAGTCGGCTCCTCGGAGGTGAACACAGCCCGAGTGGCGCCCTCGAGGGAGTCCGCCATCATCACAATCGCCATTTCTTTGCTGCGAGGTTTATGACCAAGATGTCGATAGTCGTCAGGATTCACGTTCTCCTCGCCAAGCCGCTCTTTGGCTGTTTCATAGAAATACCGCATGATCCCGTCACCGTGGTGGCTTGAAATCCCCTCGGCCACCTCAGAAGGAAGGTTGAAACGCTTGGCTAGCGCCACGCCGTCAACAACGTGCTGGCGGATGATCGCCACCGAATCAATAGGTTCGAGCATGTCATGTGGGTTAGTAATCCCAAACTGGTTCTCGATGAAGAAGATGGGGTTCTCGGTCTTCCCAAGATCGTGATAGTAAGCCGACGCTCTCGCCAAGAGCGCGTTAGCTCCAATCGCTCTCGCCGCCCGGTCGGCCAGTGTTCCTACCATCAGCGAGTGATTGAAGGTACCCCACGCCTTTTCCTGCAGGAGCTGCAAAGCCTCGTGATTGCGATCGACAAGGACCAGCAGGCGAAGGTTGGTGGTGATGTCAAAGGCGACTTCGAATACCTGCACCAAGAAGATTGCCAGCACACTGGACACCAGGCCAACAACTCCCGCCAGCAACACCGCCGTTGTGACAATCGTCAGCGGCGGAAGCGTCCCCACTGAAGCGTGGAAGAACCAGGACACCGTTCCTGCCATCACCATGCTGGTAGCCCCAGTCGCGAGAATTGCTCTCGTCTGGTCGCCGTTGGATGAAATAGAAGCGACCATCGGGACGGGGGCAACGGTTGCCAACGCGCTGTATAGAACCAGGCCAGGGTCTTGGAACACCATCGCAACGATGGCAGCCATCACCAGAGAAAACAGAACAGCGATTCGAGGGTCGAACACCACTGCGACCAGGAAACCAAAACCTGCGGCTGGGAGAGCGTAGCCCGCCACCATGTTCAGCGCCTCCACTGCCTCGAGAGCTTGGGCTCCCCTGACCGCAGCCGCACCAATGACCATGATCAGGCCGAACAAAGCAACTCTACGGAGGCTACCCCAGAAGCCTGGCCGGAATCGGGCTAGGTAGACGA
>CAXMPE010000031.1:0-2419 GCA_964195245.1 uncultured Verrucomicrobiales bacterium
CTATGACCACAACACTTAACGTCCCCGACATCAGCTGCGGGCACTGCAAGTCATCCATCGAAGGAGCCGTCTCTGGCCTACCTGGGGTGAACTCTGCAGAGGTGAATATTGAAGCAAGAACTGTTGACCTCGATCTGTCCGACGCTGCTGAGCTCGATCAGATCGTGGGCGCGATCGAAGACCAGGGTTACGACGTAGCTAAGTAAGGACTGATCCATGGCCAAGACAGACGACATAACGTTCGCCGTTGATGGGATGACCTGCGCTGCGTGCGCTGTTCGCATTGAACGCGTTCTTGGCAAGCAGGAGGGTGTTGCTGAGGTAGCAGTCAACTTCGCCACTTCAGAGGCTCGAGTGGTTGTTGACGGCGCAGCCGCGAACGATCTTCAGGCGGCGGTCGCCAAGATCGGGTACGAGATAACCGAGCGACAACCTGACGAGGAGCGTCGCGATCTGTCAGAGATGTATGACGAGGAGCGCTCGACCCAATGGCGACGGTTCGTCGGAGCTGCGGTGCTCACCGTCCCACTTATGGCTCTTGCCATGTTCGGCCCGGAGTCCGTTCTGAATACAGGAATTCAGTGGGCGCTTGCCACGCCAATCGTCTTTTACTTCGGTGTCCAATTTCATCAGGTGGCTCTCAAACAGGCTCGCCAGTTCACATCATCGATGGATACTCTGGTCTCTCTGGGAACGCTTTCGGCCTACCTCTATTCTGTTTGGGCGTATCTAGCTGGGCACACCGTGTTCTTTGAAACCTCCGGCGCCATTGTGAGCTTCATTCTGTTGGGGAAGTACTTCGAGGCTCGAGCCAAGGGTCAGGCCTCGGCGGCCGTTACCAAACTCCTGGAACTCGGTGCTCAAGAAGCAATTGTCATGACCGACGGGGAGCCAGTCGCCACTCCAATAGAGGAAGTGATGGTTGGGGATCTTGTGTTAGTACGACCAGGAGCCAAGATCCCAACCGACGGAGAAGTTGCTGAGGGGTTCTCATCTGTTGACGAATCGATGCTGACTGGAGAGTCAGTAGCCATAGACAAAAAGGTGGGTTCCGACGTGTTCGGTGCCACTGTCAACCAGAACGGGCGCTTGGTCGTGCGTGTTACCAAAACCGGTGGCGACACGGCCCTGCATCAGATTGCTCGGATGGTCGAGGACGCACAGGCGTCCAAGGCTCCCGTCCAGCATCTTGCCGATCGGGTGTCGGGCATCTTCGTGCCAGTGGTCATTGGTATCGCAGTGGCGACCTTGGCGTTCTGGATGTTCAAGAACGGAGACATAGAGCAGGCTGTCCGTGCTGCTGTGGCCGTGTTGATCATCGCGTGCCCGTGTGCCCTAGGACTAGCTACGCCCACCGCCATCATGGTGGGCTCGGGGCGAGGAGCTGAGCTTGGTGTGGTCTTCAAGGGCGCAGAAGTCTTTGAGCGGTCCACCCATGTAGACGCTGTCCTGTTTGACAAGACCGGAACGCTGACTCGAGGAGCCATGACGCTCACCCGTACTCACGGCACTCCCGAAGTCCTTCTTAAGGCAGCGAGCGTTGAGTTTGCGAGCGAGCATCCCGTTGCTCGGGCCATTGTCCTGGGAGCCGAAGAGCGCGACATGGTGTTGCGCCCTGTCGAGAACTTCTCCAACTTTCCCGGCAGGGGAGTGATGGGCGAGGTAGATGGCGAAGAGGTGATTGTGGGCCGCAAGGAGTTGTTCGGTGACCTCCGTTGGGACGTTCAGAAACAGCATCAAGACGCGTTGACCGGTTTCGAGGTCCTTGGCACCACAGCGGTTCTAGTGGGATGGGACGGAGAGACCAAGGGAGTCCTTGGGGTCGCTGATTCTCTTCGCGAGTCTGCAAGGCCTGCAGTTCAGGGGCTCAAGAAATTGGGCGTCGAGGTTGCCATGGTCACTGGGGATAACGGTGCCACCGCAGCAAGGATCGCCGAAGAGGTAGGCATCACCCGAGTCCGGTCAGGCGTCTTGCCAGGCGAAAAGGCAGAAGAAGTGGCCGGTCTCCAAGCCGATGGCTTACAGGTAGCGTTTGTAGGTGACGGTGTGAATGACGCCCCGGCCCTCGCTGCTGCTGACATGGGTATGGCCATTGGAACTGGCACCGGTGTAGCCATTGAAGCCGGAGAAGTCATCTTGATGTCAGGCGATCCGCAGTTGGCTCTGACCGCCATCCGCCTGGGGAGGCGCACCTTTAGGGTGATCAAACAGAACCTCTTTTGGGCGTTTGGCTACAACATCGCCATGATCCCTCTCGCGGCTGCTGGCTTGCTCAATCCCATGCTGGCTTCGGCAGCAATGGCCTTCTCATCGGTAAGCGTTGTTGCCAACTCGTTGCGCTTGAGGAGCTTTTCCACGGAGTAGCGGGCAGCCGTGAAGCCCTAGGATTGGGGGATGGCTGATCCGGACATACTTCCCA
>CAXMPE010000032.1:0-2470 GCA_964195245.1 uncultured Verrucomicrobiales bacterium
AACCAGGAGACACCATCCTCGTGCTCAACGGGGATGCACCGTTGCTCGATACAGACACGCTCAGCCAGCTGCTTGCTTCTCGTGGCGACGCGCCGGCGTCTCTGTTGACGGCTGTTGTGGACGATGCCGCGGGATACGGACGAATCGAGCGGGTTGACGGAAGCCTGGCACGCATCATTGAGGACTCCGATGCAACACCTGCCGAGGCAGCGATCACGGAGTTCAACGCCGGGATGTACGCGTTCGACGCAGCGACCCTCGCTCGGGAACTGCCGTTGCTCTCAAACAACACTTCCCAAGGCGAGTACTACCTACCGCAGGTTCTTGATGCTCTCGTCGCTCAAGGAGAGATTGTTCAGCCTGTAGTGGTCGATGAGATGGCTGTGGCCGGGGTGAACGATCAGCGTCAGCTCGTTGCTCTGTCAGCAATCCTGCACGCCCGTATCAACGATCACCTCATGGAACATCACGGTGTCTGGATGCAGGACCCGAGCTCAGTATTCATTGACGCAGACGTTGAAGTCGCCGATAGCGTGCGCATGTATCCGAATGTTCATTTGGAAGGGTTGAGCTCTGTGGGCGCAGGCGCTGAACTTGGCCCAGATGTGTTTGCGGTTGATTCCTCCATAGGCGAGGACTCCAAGGTGTGGTTCGCAGTCCTTCGCCAAGCAGTAATCGGAAGTCACTGCGAGGTGGGTCCTTATGCCTCTTTGCGAGCGGGGACCATTCTCAAAGATGGCGCCAAGATGGGCACCTTCGTCGAGACCAAGAACGCAGTAGTAGGAGAGGGGTCAAAGATCCCGCACCTGTCCTATGTGGGTGACGCCACGCTCGGTAAGGACGTGAACTGGGGGGCCGGCTCCATTACGGCTAACTATGACGGGGTCGATAAGCATCACACCACCGTCGAAGACGGAGGGTTCATCGGTACTGACTCCATGCTTATAGCGCCGATAACCATCGGTAAGAATGCCTTCACCGGGGCGGGTTCTGTGATCTCTAAGGACGTTGAACCCGGAGCACTTGCAGTAGAACGATCGAGCCAGAAACAGATTGACGGCTACGGTGATCGCGTGCACGCTCGACGAGCCAAAAAGAAGAAGGAGAAGGGTTAACCATGGAGCTGCTTGCTCGCAAGCGAATGATGCTGTTCTCGGGCAGCGCCAACGAGCCTCTCGCTCATGAGGTTGCCGACATTCTTGGGATCAAGCTGACTGGGACAGAGTCATCCCAGTTCCTCAATGGGGAGATCTACGCCCGGCCTAGCGAAAGTGTCCGGGGAGCAGACTGCTTTGTTCTGCAATCCCATACAGAGCCGCTCAACTTTCACATCATGGAGCAGCTCATTCTGATCGATGCCCTGAAACGAGCATCAGCCCGCAAAGTCAATGCCGTTATCCCGTTCTATGGATACTCCCGACAAGATAAGAAGGGCCGCCCACGAGAACCGATCACGGCGCGGCTCTTGGCTGACCTTCTCCATACAGCTGGTGCTGATCGAATCATTTCGGTTGATTTGCATACAGGCCAGATCCAGGGATTTAGCGATCGCCCCTTTGACCACCTCACCGCCCAGCCAAGTTTCATTGACTACTTAATGAAAACCATCCATGGTCCCATCACTGTGGTATCCCCTGATCCTGGCGGTGTGAAGCGGGCCGACAAGTTGAGTAGACACTTGGGAGCTTCGGTCGCGTTTGTACACAAGCGGCGCGACCCCATGAAGCACAACGAGTCGATCGCCTTGGCAGTGGTTGGAGATGTTGAGGGCCGACATTGCATTCTGGTTGACGACATCATCGACACCGGTGGCACCATTGTTAACGCCGCGCATCTGGTCAAGGAGCAGGGAGCGTTGAGCGCTCGTATTGTCGCTACGCACCCTGTGTTCGCTAAGGGCGCTTTCGAGAAGTTGAGTGACCCACTCATCGACGAGATCGTTGTCACGAACACGCTTCCGATCGGGTCTGAGTGGGCCGACGTTGACAAACTCACAGTGCTTTCGATCGGGCCTCTGCTTGCCGAAGCGCTCGAGGCAGTCTTTGCTGAGACTTCGGTATCTCAGATCTTCCTTGGGGAGAACGTCTAGACCTCAGGCAGCATCAGGAACTCACCTGGAAAGATGAGATTGGGGTCGCCTGATCGAATGGTCTCGAGGTTGAGCTCGATCATCTTGAGCCAGTACGGCGCTACGTCGGCTCCTCCCCGCATGGATGCTGCGATTGCCCAGAAGCTCTCTCCTGACTTCACTAGGTGGACTCCGACGTCTGTCTGACTGCTCAATTCGAGCGTCTCAGATTCTGCCTGGTCAACAACTTCTGTTTGGAGCGGAGCGGGTAGCCCAATCGGTGGGGGAGCGGCCATCGCTGGAGTGAGAGCGCTGGCGCTCACGAGTGCTCCAGTAACAACGACCTTGTCAACCAGTCGGCGAAGCCGCGGAGCTGTGACCATGAGCAATATGGCTGCTGAC
>CAXMPE010000033.1:0-3291 GCA_964195245.1 uncultured Verrucomicrobiales bacterium
GGCGATGCGGTCCGCGACGTTCGGATTGTTTCCCGCAGGGATGCTGGGCCGAGGAGTTGCGGGGATTGCCGGCAGCACCCTCATCGTAAACATGCCGGGATCAGAGAAGGCGGTGCGGGAGTCAATGGAGATTGTGCTGCCGTCGATCCCTCACGCAATACAGCTGCTTTCGGGCGATACTGAGCACTAGATACACATGTTTGAGTTGATTGGTACGTACAACCAACGTTAAGCTTCCCTAGTCGCCGTCTCAGGGGAAGGGCCGGGCAATGAATCTTGAACTTATTTTCGTGCTGCTCGCAGTCGCTGGCCTCTGGGGTCTTTTCTTGCTGCCTTCACTTTTCGAAAGTCGCCGCGAAGCGCCGCTCAGCTCTACTCAGCGCTACGGAAGCGTCTCGGCACGGCTCAACCAGATGCAAACCGACCAGCCAATCGCTGCAGTAACCAACGAACGCCAGTCGTCCAAGCGCCGCCGCACACTGGGAATCGCAGGCGTCCTAGCTATAGGCACTCTTATAGTGGCGCTCACTACCGGGGGCCTCGCCTGGTTGATAGGGCACCTAGTGGTTGACGCCTTCTTGGCGTGGTACGTGGCGATGCTGGTACAGATCCGTCAGCAAGAGCAAGCCATTGTGCGTCAGCAGTACGAGGTCCCAACCTCAGAAGTAGACCGACGCGTTCGAGTTATAGCCTCGTAACGACGACAGCAACAACCATGCCAAACCTCCTTGTAGGTCACGCGGTTGTTCGGTGGGCTGGGAACTTCCTGGTTCTGGGTAAAATGCCCCGATGAAATTCCTTCCCCTGATGCTGGCGACCGTTCTCCTCCTTGCTGCTTGCACCACAGCCGAGCCGGTGGTTCCGCCTACGCCCACACCGGACTCCGAGGCAACAACCCCCACCACTGTTCCCGCCGCCACCACCACAACCATCGCACCTGCCGATCCTGTCGGAGCTGAGTTGGCCTCCCTCATTGCAACCACCGAGGAGCTTCGCCTACTCGAGTTCAAGACTTCGCCAACTATCGAACTGCTCGACACGGGTGCTTTCGCTCAGCGGGTTAGCGCCCTCTTGGACGACTCCCTAGGCCAGCAATCGATCGACGTGGACGAGCAGTTGTACCAGCTGCTGGGCATCTTGGAACCGAGTCAGTCCTTGGCAGCGCTCTACGCAGATATTGCCGGCGAACAGACGGCAGCTTTCTATGACACCGGCTCAAAGTCACTCGTTGTCCCAGAACCTGACGGCGCATTCACCGTCATTGATCGGGTCACGATTGTCCATGAACTCGTCCACGCCCTCACTGATCAACACTTCGGGACGACGGCCCTACGAGACAGCCTCTCTGGCGGCTCATATGACAACGAACTGGCATTGGCCGCCTTGGTTGAAGGTGACGCCTCCTATGTCGAAGGTCTGTACATAGCCACGTTGGGACCCGAAGCGCTGGCCGAACTGGTGGCTGCTTACGGCTCGATCGATGGCGATTCGTTCAATCAGGCACCTCCGTTTGTGCAAGAGACGTTGCTGGCCCCCTACATCGACGGCCTTGAGTTTGTGCTCTCGCTGGTTGGTGCCGGAGGGCTCGATGCGCTCGATGCTGCCTATCTGGCGCCACCTTCTACCACTGAGCAGGTGCGGCACCCCGACACCTACCTCTCGGGTGACGTTGGAAGAGTGTTTGAGATGGACATCATCAACGTTGACGGATATGAAGCTGTTGAGACTGCGGTCTGGGGAGAAAGCGCGCTCATCGGGCTGTTGAGTGAGCAGCTGCTATCAGATGTTGTGTTCACAGGGGCCGAAGGTTGGAACGGTGACGGTTTCGAAGTGCTTTCCAACGGGACCGATGTCGCCTTCCGGCTGATCTTCTTCGGAGACACCGCTCAGGATGATCAAGAGTTCTTCGAAGCAATAACAGCGTTCATGGAACTGGCGATAGATCCCGAGGCGTTTGCAGAAGCCCGTCACGCAGGGAACAGCATCGTGGTGGTGATCTCATCTGAGTTGGGCGTCGGGCCGCGAATCTTCGACCAAATGGACTTCTAGAGCGAGACTTAAAAGGGTTCCTTCGGGCTCGTCTCTGCGGTAGCTTCACCCTATGTTGCAACTCCGAAGCCCGGGGTGGTCCTCGGGGCCGGTGCTGGAGGCCACGACGTTTTGGAGTCGTTTCATTGGGCTGCGCCCCATCGCTACAAACGGACTTCTGCTGAGAGCGCGGTCCGTGCACACTGCTGGGATGGCGCATCCGCTGGGCGTAGTGGGTTTGGATCGCCACTTTGTGGTGGTGGGCGCCCGGACTGTTGTTGCCCATCGCGTAGTGGTGATGGCTTCGGCCACATGGATCCTTGAGCTACCGCCGGACAGGGCGCTTCCAAACGTGGGCGAGACACTGGCGAAGTGCTGATATCGTTGCTGCGTGTCCGGAACCCTGATTCTTTGTGGAACGCCAATCGGTAACCTCGGTGACGCTGCCCCTCGGCTTGCGAAAACCATGGCGTCGGCGGACCTCATCTACGCAGAAGACACACGCAGATCGAGAGTCCTCTTGGGATCGCTCGGAGTTGAAGGGACCCTGAGGTCCTACTTCGTCGGCAACGAGGGATCGCGCTCAAGGGAGCTAGCTGAGCGGCTTCGAGCAGGCGACACGATTGTGCTGATCACCGATGCGGGAATGCCGGCAGTCAGCGACCCGGGTGTTAGCGCTGTACGGGCTGCGAGAACAGTGGGAGAAACCGTATCGGTGGTACCCGGACCGTCTGCCGTTACAACGGCCCTGGCCGTATCTGGGCTGTCTGCTGACCGATTCACGTTTGAAGGATTCTTACCTCGACAGCGCAGCGACCGAGCCGCCCGGGTGGCCCAAATGGCTGCGGACAACAGGACTTCTGTCTTCTTCTCAACCGGGAAGCGCATCGTTGCTGAATTGGCTCAGATTGCGGCGGAATGCGATCCGGCCAGAGAAGTGGTGGTGTGTAGAGAACTCACCAAGGCGTTTGAAGAGGTTTGGTACGGGCAGATCGGAACCGCCGCTGACCTTTGGGAAGACAAGACCCGAAAAGGGGAGTTCACCGTGGTGCTTGCAGGAGGCCTCGGTGGTGATGATGTGAGTTACGAGGAGGCAGTAGGTCAAGTGGGCGAAGCGTTGGCGCGAGGAGCCCGACTGAGCGAAGCAGCCAAGTTGGTGGCAGCCTCCACCGGCCATGATCGCCGGAAGCTCTACGACGCGGGCCTGGGGTTCAAGAAGGGCTAAGGCCCAGCGCGGGAGCGCAAAGCCTGCGCTTTGTGGCC
>CAXMPE010000034.1:0-2768 GCA_964195245.1 uncultured Verrucomicrobiales bacterium
GAATGGTCGTAAGGGTGAGCACGATTCCGATGATCTTCGTTCTCACTGAGACTCGTCCGGCGACGGCCTTGGTCCGATCGAGCCAAGCGTCCTCCTGGATACCGTCGGTCTTGGGCACGAGGCTCGTGGCCTCATCAGTGATGTTCGAACCGCGACTTTCACTGGCCTCCGGAGCAGCTTTCATCGCAGACTTTGGAATCTCACGCACGTGCCGAGCCTTCTCGGCGGCATCGATCGCATGGTTGGTTCGATCATTCGGATCAGGGACCCCCCTTGTCTGGGAATCTTCAAACTGATTCTACCAACCGTGCCTGATGGGGCGCCCGTGGGAAGAGCTGTTTCGTGTCCTCGACCATTACTTCGAAAAGTCGTTACCCCGAAGTGAATCCACCGTCGACAAAGATCGTTGTTCCGGTCATGAAGGATGAAGCGTCTGAGGCAAGCAGGACGACTGGCCCCTCAAAGTCTTCGGGGGTGCCCCAGCGCCTGAGCGGAGTACGTGAGCGGATCATCGTCTGCTCGAACTTCTCGTTCTCTTGCCAGTCTCCTGTCATATCTGTCCGTATGAACCCAGGAGCAATCGCGTTTACCCGGATCTTGTGTCGGCCCACTTTCAGGGCGAGAGCTCGCGTCATATGCAGCACTGCAGCTTTGGAGGCGGCGTAGTGCGGTGCTTGAGCCATGCCAAGAACACCACCGATAGAGCCGGTGAGGATGAGCGAACCCTTTGTCTGTGACTTCACCATCGCATCGGCAATCTCTCGCAATGTGACAAACACGCCCGTAACGTTGACATCCATCACCCGTTCCCACTCTTCTGTTGGGAAGTCGCTTGGGAAGTCGCCGACACCCGAAATGCCAGCGTTTGCCACTGCAACGTCGATGGAGCCAAAGGCCTTCAGCGTCTCGACTAGGGCAGCTTTGATGGACGCCTCATCCTCGACGTCAGTCTGAATCGCGATCACGGCCGGCCCGTAGGCGGAGAGTTCAGCAACGGCATGAGTATTCTTCTCAGGGTTGCGACCCCAGATGGCCACGTTTGCTCCGGCCTTGACCAAGCCTCTCGCCATTGCCAAGCCGATGCCACCGTTTCCTCCGGTGACGACAGCGCTCTTACCTTCCAACGAAAACATTGTGAGGTCCATGGGCGCAAATGTAGCCTTATATGTCCGGTAGGCCTTGCGCGACGCGACCCGTCGCCCAGGCTTTAGACTGTATGCGATGCTTTCTGACCTCGATGCGCTCGCGTTGGCCGCCGTACCCACTTCTCTCACCACCTTGGTCATTGAGGGCACTGTTGACCCTCTGGCAGTGGCTCGAGCAGCATCGTCAACGTGGGATGATATTTCGTACTTTCGTAGCCTCGACGGCGACGAGATCGTGGCCCTTGGTCGAGCATGGGTGTCCACTGGCGCTGGTGAAGGATCTCGGTTCGCAAACGCCGCAGCTGAGTTCCAAGCAGCGGAGTTCGCTCCTGAGACGCTTGCCCTAGTTGGCGTCGCCTTCCAAGAGGCAGGCACAGTGTCCGAGGAGTGGGGGAGCTTTTCTCCCCTTGAAGTGGTGGTACCTCAGATCTCGGTGCATCGGACCGAAGAAGGCTCGACGATAGCTGTGACGCTACAGGCTGGCGAGGATCCCGCTGGGGTGCTCTGGAAGCTACGACAGTTGCAGCGTGGATCCAACTCGGTACCTGTGCCGTCGGATTTCAGAGTGGAGTCGAGTCCCACCGCAGGTCAGTACAAAGCAGCTGTTGCTGAAGGGGTCAAGGCGATCGAGTCAGGAGAGCTGACGAAGCTCGTGCTCGCTCGGCGCCTAAAGATCACCACCGACATCGCACCAGACCCGTTTGCGGTCATGGCGGCTCTCGGCGAAGAGCAGCCGGGCTGCTACCTCTATGGTTGGAAGAGAGGCGAGACATCCTTCATCGGAGCGAGCCCCGAACTGCTGACTGAACGAGCCCATGGGCTTGCGCGCTCTGTGCCACTAGCTGGGACCGCTCCTCGAGGAAGAAACGACGGGGCCGATGTGCAGATCGCTGCGGCGTTGCTTTCGTCAGAGAAGGATCGCCACGAACATCGAGTGATGATTGACGACATCACCGAGCGGCTTGAGCCGCTCGTGGACGGGCTAACCATCTCACAGCCAACTGTGGAGAAGTTCAGGTATGTGCAACATCTCGTCTCCCGGATCACCGGACCGGTGCGAAATGGCGAGACAGTCTTGAACCTGGCTGATGCCATTCATCCAACGCCAGCAGTGGGAGGGGTCCCCCACGACGCAGCTCAGCTGCTGATCGAGAAGCTCGAAGAGTTTGACCGCGGTTGGTACGGCGGCGCCGTGGGGTGGATGCGACCTGACGGCGATGGGCAGCTAGCGGTTGCCATTCGGTGCGCTTTGTTGCGGGGCCGAGAGTCCATCTTGTATGCGGGCAACGGGATCGTAGCTGACTCAGACCCTCAGCTGGAGCTTGAAGAGACGCGATGGAAATTCCGGGCTCTTCTTCGACACCTCGGTGAGGCCTAGGGAAGGCTCCCTTCGGTCGCTAACCCCAGAACCTAAACCTAAACCTGGACTCAGCCCTAACCCAGGGTTCAGTCAAAGCTGTGGGGGCAGAAACGTCCGATGCTCTGTGCAGGGCGAACCCCGTAGCCTTCTCCACAGGGGCCTATCCGTTATCCCCTAGGGCTGTAGCCACAGCGGCCCGAAGTTCGTCGTGGAGGACTTTGTTGGACTCCCTCTCGGTCCGCACCTCGATCACCCTGAGCGGC
>CAXMPE010000035.1:0-3094 GCA_964195245.1 uncultured Verrucomicrobiales bacterium
GGTGTTGACAATATGAAGCAGATCCTCTCCGAGCAGACTGCGCGCGGTGCCGCTGTTCTCTTTTCGTCTCACCAACTCGACCTAGTCGAAGACGTGTGTGATGACATCGCCATCATCCATGATGGAGCTATTGCCCGCTCAGGAGACCTTTCCGAGATTCGGGCCTCCTCTGGGTTGCGGAACGTCCAGGTTCTAGGTCTCGACAGCTCTGACTGGGTCGCCACCGCGCCTGGAGTAGTGAGCCACCAATACAACCCGGTGAGCGGAGCGCATGAATTGATTGTCAGCGATTCCGTGTCTGCTGAGGACTTCCTTCGTCACGCGAGTGCTTCTGGGGCCGTTACGTCATTCAGTTACACCCCTCCCAGCTTGGAAAACATCTATCGAGAGACGGTCCGATGAGCCAGATGCAGTTGGTTGGGATCATTGCTCGGCGCGAGTTTGTGATCCGGGTGAAGTCGAAAGCCTTCCTAGTGGCAATGGGCGTGACAGTCCTTGTGTTGGTGGGCTTCATCGTGGTTCCCACGCTTGGGGGGGATGACACCGACACCATCAAGATCGGCGTAATCGCTGGCCAAGCGGAGCAACTCCAAGCCGCCGTGCTGCAGATACCGGGAACAGTTGGTGGAGATATGGCTGACGATGTGATCGAGTTCACCAGTTTCGACTCACAACAAGAGGCCGAACAAGCCTTGAGCGATGGCGACATTCGGGTCCTGCTCATTGGCGACAATCAAGTGACCCTCAACAGATCCGGAATCTTCAGTAACTCTCGAGTTCCAGGCGTTGTGACCGTTGCGGCGCAGGTTCTGCGGTTACAGGAGGCCAGCGTCGCAAGCGGCCTGCCGGTGGAGGAACTGGTGGGTTTGACCCAATCCCCCCTCGAGATTGCTGTGCTCGAGGATGAGGGATCCGACCCCATTAGGACCATCATTGCCTACATCGGCATGATGGCAACCTATATGGCCATCCTCCTGTACGGAAGCTGGACTCTGTCGGGCGTGGTTGAGGAGAAAGCATCGAAGGTCGTAGAGACGATTGTGTCAACGCTTCGTCCGCGCTACTTGCTTGCCGGCAAAGTTATCGGGATCGGGGGCTTGGCGATGGTGCAAATGAGCGTCTTTGCTCTTGCTGGGGTGATTGCAGTCAAGGCAACTGGCGCCCTCGACAATCTTGGTGCTGCTTCAGAGGGTCTCCCTAACGACTCCATAGCGATGCTGGCGTTGTGGTTCGTCGTGGGGTTCTTCTTGTACAACACACTGTTTGCTGCTGCCGGTGCCCTGATCAACAGGATCGATGACGCACAAATGGCGAACATGCCGCTTGCTCTCGTGGCCATCGCCTCAATTCTGGCCTCTTCGGCGGCGCTTGGCGATCCAACAGGGACTACGGCGTTGGTCGCTACCTACTTCCCGTTGTCGGCTCCGTTTGTGGTGCCCATTCGTTTCGCCTTGAAGGCTATCCCCGCTTGGGAGATCGCACTGTCACTGATTCTGACGTTGGGCTTTGCGGTCCTCGCCATACGGGCGGCGGGAAGGATTTACGAGGGTGCCATTCTTCGCTCGGGTGGTCGGGTCAAGCTTCGCGAAGCTTGGCGCGGAGACTCTTAGGCCTCTTATGCAGTGGCCAGCAAGCCTGTGCCACGAAGTGGGTCAGGCTTGAGACGCCGCGGGGGCGGGGCCGGCCAATCCGAATCCAGCGACGAACGCCCACAGCCCAAAGAGGATGGACACTCGGCCCGATGGCGTCACTCCTAGACCTTCCAGAAGCCCGAAGACCACCAAGAGTACCGCGAGGACAGCCGTGAACCACCACATCCATCGAGCAACGACGGAACGGCCGGTGATGACGAGCACAGATAGCGCAGCGCCACCGAGGAGGGCCGTCAGGGGGCTCTCGAAGCCAATCGAACCAGCCACCTTGAGCAGTGGCCACGCCAAGTCCGGAGCTATTTCGGCCAATCGGAGAGACGCTGCCCACAGGCCTGATTCGATGATCAGGAGCATCGCAACGCTGGCGATTGCTAGGGCAGGGAAGAGGCCGAGGCCGCCTTTCGACCCGAACCGAGTCCTCAGGCCGACACCAAAGAAGAGCAGGCTGATGGCTGCGAGAGTTAGCATGGTGGCACCTGCCGAGGCTGCTGTGTGGTTGGAGAGCACCGCAGTTGGATATGCTTCGGCTGAGGGCGACGGCACTCCGTTGGGTCCCCCGCCGGACGCGAAGTAGTGGGTTTGGGCGCCAAGGAACCATAGAGCGAAGAAAGCCGGGCCGGCCAACAACGCCGCGCGCATCTGTATCACAACATCCACGGTACCACCCTGCTCCCAGAGCGTCGCTCGCAACGGAGCATGCACCATGCCCTGAGGAGCTGGTTTGAAGACCGTTAGGTCGTTTGCTTAGCCGCCTTTAGCCCCGCTAGGACACGGTCGGGCGTCAGCGGGAACTCATCGAACCAGACACCCGTAGCGTCGTGGAGAGCCGCGATCACTGCGGGAGCGTAGGTAACCAGCGGCATCTCGGCCATACCACGTACACCCCAAGGACCTGAGGGGTCGGGTTCCTCAACGATGATGGTCTCGATCTTGACCGGCATGTCCTTGGTTCCTGGCAGCAAGTAGCCCGAGAAGGTCGGGTTGCGGGTTCTCCCGTCGGTGACCACGAGTTTCTCAGAAAGCACGTACCCATGTGCCTGGGCTATCGCGCCTTCTGTTTGGCCTCGGATGAGATCTGGATTGATGGCTCGGCCCACGTCAACTGCGCACCACACGGTGCCAACGCTGATATGGCCCGTTTCGACGTCAACTGAGAGATCGACTACCTCAGCCACGTACCCAAGCGCAACCATTGGTTGCCCGGCGCCTGTCTCGGGATCAATCACATCGGTGGGTGGCGGCGTAAAGCGTATGTGGCCGACTGCTGGCCGGTCGCCATCCTTCCATGCTTGCGCGGCAGCCTCGGCGGCTCCTTGGATCGCGTGGCCAGACATGTAGCTGAGTCGAGAAGCAGAAGCCGATCCTGAGTCTCCGGCTGTTGCTGTATCGGAGAAGGTGCCTGAGACTTGGTTGAACGGAATCCCTACTGCCTCTGCGGTCAT
>CAXMPE010000036.1:0-10170 GCA_964195245.1 uncultured Verrucomicrobiales bacterium
TCGCTATTTCAGAGATTGACAGCGACCCCGCCTTGCGGATCATGATGAGGATGGCCCGTTGGTGTTCAGTAGCTCTCGGCGTCACGCCTGAACGGTACCGGAAGAGGCGGACGGTGGGGCGGACTTCCAGCCCAGCGTCCCGCCACATGTGGCCCGCTGGAGAACCTCTGCTTTGCAGCTCGGTTCAAACCCACTGCGTCCAGAAACTAGAAAGCCCCAGCGGTGGTGGGACTTCACAGTTTGCGGAGGGGGTGGGAGGTCCTCGCTTTGCTCGTCTACTCGCCACTTTGTGGCTCGTCGGCGAACCGCTGCTTTGCGGCTCGGTTCAAATCCCCGTGTCCAAAAGTAGAAAAGACTCCCAAAAGGGAGCCTCTTCTACTTGCGGAGAGGGAGGGATTTGAACCCTCGGAGACTTGCGCCTCACGGCGTTTCCAACACCGCGCACTCGACCGGGCTATGCGACCTCTCCATTGAGGGCAATAGTTTACCGTGCCGCAGAGATGAGAAGCTAGCTGAGTTCTGAGGTGCGATACTCTTAGCCAATGACGACAGATGAACAGTTCATGCGCCTGGCGCTCTATCAAGCGAAGATGGCACTTGTTCACGGAGATGTACCGGTTGGAGCAGTACTCGTCGATTCCGCTGGACAGGTCGTTACGAGCGACCACAACCGGAGAGAAGAGCTGTCAGATCCCGCCGCTCACGCTGAGCTACTAGTCCTATCAACCCGCGCTCGTCAGCTCAACAATTGGCGCCTCGACGGGCACACCCTCTATGTCACCCTGGAGCCTTGCGTGATGTGTGCGGGAGGGATCAGCTGGTCAAGAATCGATCGGGTCGTCTACGGAGCCCCTGACTTCAAGGCTGGAGCTGCGTTAAGTCTTTACAACGTCTTAGGAGACACGCGTCTCAACCATCAGTCAGAGATTACCGACCGCGTCCTTGAGGAAGAGTGTTCATCAATCCTCACGGAGTTCTTTGCCGCGAAGCGCACTAACTAGAGCTCAGTGCAGTCTTCGCTTACAATGCACCCCGACCCGGAGGGGTGACTGAGCGGCCGAAAGTGCTGGTCTTGAAAACCAGTGAGGTGCAAGCCTCCGTGGGTTCAAATCCCACCCCCTCCGCGAATGAGTCGAGACCCTTCTTATGGGGTCTCGACTCATTTCTGAGCGATTGGGTGTTTTGAAGCGGCGCTCGGAGTGCGAGTTCGCCGACGAGTCACGAAGTGGCGAGTAGAGGAGCGGTGCGACGATCTCCCACCCCCTCCGCAACTAGATGGGACTCCCGTGAGGGGTCTCTTCTACTTCTGCACGAGGGGACTGATTCTCTTGATGCCTAACCCAATTACACTCCACCAAGCACACTGGAGGGGTCGCATAGCCCGGTCGAGTGCGCGGCACTCGAAATGCCGTGAGGCGCAAGTCTCCGAGGGTTCGAATCCCTCCCCCTCCGCATCGAAAAATGGGCCCCTTTTGGGGCCCATTTCGATACTGGGGCTTTGGATTTGAACCGAGCTGCGGAGCAGCGGTTCGACTAGGAGCTGCGAAGTGGCGACTCGACGAGCGGAGCGAGGATCTCCCTCCCCCTCCGCAAATAGGTAGAGACCCGCCCTTCGGGTCTGTACCTATTTTTTGAGCGATTAGGGATTCGAACCGAAGTGCGGAGCACTGGTTCGCCGACGAGCTACGAAGTGGCGAGTAGAGGAGCGGAGCGAGGATCTCCCTCCCCCTCCGCATCGAGAACCCAGAGCGAGTCCTCTTGGGGATCTAGCTCAGATTGTCACACATTGAGCGACGACAGGACCCCTTCGCATGACCGAACAATTACTCGGGCTGCGTCAGACTGGTCCTTGGTTGATATTGGGTTCTCGGCCCGCCGTTGCCACTTGGCGAGCATCTCCATGGCAGCAGGGGTTAGGTCAGGCTCATTTGGGTCAACTCCTAGGCGCGTCGCCGCGGCTTGCCCTTCTGCTCCGAGAAGACGTTCCGCCTCGGGCAGATCCGCCTCTCTCAACGCAACGCCGCCGGTCCTCAGGAGATTGAGAAGGCGGATCTCAGCGAAGTCATGTGCGAGAGACTCCACCTCCTCTATCCCTGCAGCCAAAGACGCAGCAGCAGGAGATGAGTCTCCAACCGTGAGAGCATCGAGCGCAAGCAGCGCCGAGCGCGCCTTCAAGACGTCGCGCCTCTCGGCGAACTGTGCTGCGAGGGTGCTCCGGAGTTCGTCAATACCGCTTGTCGCTCGGAAGGCGTCTGAGAGTCCCTTGGATGAAGTGACAGTCTGGGATGCAATAAGGTCGACTGCGAGTCGGATACCGAACAGACCGAACCGAGAGAGCAATGCCTGACGTTCGATGGGGAGCAGCCGAAGTGCTGTGTCCTCTGCCGCGAATCGGTCAACGGAGGCCAGCAGGTGTTGTCGGGTTTCGTCCGGTTCGCTTGTTAAGGAGGCGAGGGCTCGGAACTCAGCTTCGGTGAGCGACACTGCAGCTTGAGCGAGCAATCCGGCTACGGGTACCACGGTCTGGCAAAGCTTTCGAAGCTGAGGGTCGACACGATATCGAGCAGCGATGCGTCGAGCGGAGTCCATGGCATCTAGCCTGCCCACGCCAATCTCGTCAGCTCGTGAGAGCACCCCGATGGCGTTCACTGGGGTGGCTTGAGAGGCCTCATCATCGTGAAAGGCTTCAAGAAAACGGACGTCGGAACTATGGAGGTGCCTGAGAAGGTAGAGGACGGCGTCTGCTGGCATGGCTTGCTCCGTATCGGGAGAAAGGAACGCGTGGGTCTTGGCGGCAACGTCGGCGGACATCGAAGCGATGCCCGGCGTGTCTATCAACGTCAGTTCGCGCAGTGCAGACGAGGGCCAATCCACCACTATGCGTTTCAAACTGGTGGGTTCGTGCCCTCCGAGGTCGATGTCTAGCGCGCCGGAGTCTCGGCTGAACCTAGTCTCGATGGGGGGTCCGTCCTCAGGTTCGAGAGTCACCCGGTAAGTGAGGCCATCCTGGTACCAGGTGACCACCCTGGTGCACTCTCCAGCGTCGGTAGGTGCAAGTTCCTCCCCGACCAGAGCGTTGAGCAGTGTGGACTTGCCGGCTTTGACCCGTCCGGCGATTGCAACGCGAAGGGGCTCGGTGGTTCGAGCAAGGATTGTGGCGATTTCGTCAGCCTTGGGACTTCCAGCGAAGTCGGTCTGAGCTCTGCGTCCTACTGCTGCGGTCCGTTCTAGGAGACTCATGCTGGGCCGTCCGCGATGAGTCCCTTGATATGGGTACCAAGCTTCTCGAGCCGATCTAGTTCCGCGGCTATGTTCTTCACTCGAGCGGCCGCTTCGGCCTTGCCGGTGGTGGCTCCCTTTTGGGCCGCTGCAAGGCTTTCAGTTGTGGTTCGCTGCAGTATCTGCAGGCGTTCGGTGTACGTATCGCGGAGGGTTCTCTGGACGGTCTTGACCGTGTCCTGATTCTCTGTGGTTACGCGGGTACTCGCTTCGTCCACGAACTTTCGCAACGATTGCTTTGCTGATTGCCGAGCAGCGGCAAGACGCCGGACCTTCTCAGTCTTCAGTGCCTTAATTCCGAGGATTACTCCGAGCCCTATCGAGATCGGGGCAATAGCTGAGAGGCCGATCATTCCACCCATCATGTTGAACATCATGATCCCTGAGTAGGAACTACGAAGCGCGGTCAGGGCGGATCCGGCAACACTTCCGTCTGGTCCCTGAGCCTCGATTAGTTCCGCGTCGAAAGCATCTAGTTCAAGGGAACCGAGCAAGTCAATGCCGTGCTCATCTTCTGCGAAAAGGCTTTGAATCCGTTGAGCGAGCTCTTCTGTCCTCTGGTGCAGAAGGGTGGTGTTGTCCACCATGATGTCTCGGACCCGCTTTTGGATGGTTGACTCGAATTCATCCCATATGGAGATTGGGTCGTTCTCGTCAATCAGGGCCGCGCCCTCTTCAATAACGAGACGCAGAGCCGCCCTGGAACCTTGTGATACTTCGGAGTTAAGGTCGGAGATCCCGTCAGAGAGGGTCCTCTGCCAGCGACCGCCCGACGAACGCACGGTCTCAACGCGAGCCCTCGCTTCCTCTAGGGCTTTGACACGAGCTTCTGCAGTTTCAGGGCGCGTTAGGACGTCTTGCTCAGCCTGGAACGTTAATGCCATCTGGCTAACAGCGTCGATGGCTCCTGAAAGGGCAGTTCTCAGACGACTCTCTTCAGAATCTACGGCTGCTTGGCGGGCCCAATTGAAGAGAGGCACGAATCCCGATTCAATGTTCGTCTCTTGGCTTTCCTTCTGCAGCGCCTCGACACGAAGAGGTGATGAAACCGCAAATACGTCGACGGGTACCCCAAGGTCGTCAAGGTGTCCTTGTGTGAGCCCGGAGACACGCCGCCACTCCGGGTAGAAGTCTGTCTTCGTGATGGCCACTGCGAATGTTGGGCATGCTTTGAAAGCCTTCTTCAGGAACTCCGCCTCCGTTGACGTCAGCTCTTGTGATGCGTCGGAGACGAAAAGGACCGCGTCTGCCCTGACGAGTGCGCCAAGGGTTCTTGCGCCGTGAGCTGAATCAAGCCCACCCACTCCAGGGGTGTCAACGACGACCAACCCTTCCGAAAGGAGTTGGCGGGGGAGTTTGATGCCGACCGCGTCGGCTCGCTCGTCCTCAGCCCCTGTCTCGGTTATTCGGTCTCGAAGCTTCTCGGTATCGAGGGGCTCGGGCTCCTGACCCTGCCTGAACGCGTGAGCAGAAGCCGGATCTCCGAAAGAAAGAAAGGTAGGGATGGAGGTTGCGACGTCGTCGTCGACCGGGCACAGGTCCGTGTTGAGCAGAGCGTTGACAAGTGTGCTCTTGCCCTGTTTGAACTCGCCAACCACGACCAAGTGACAGCCCGATTGTGCGAGTCTTTGAGACGCTTGCCCGATTGCTGCTTCGAGATCCTCTCTGCCGTACGCCGATGCCGCCTTCCCTACCATTTCTAGGGCAGCTGCGGCCGCGGTAGACCGATCGGACATGGTCAGATTCCTAAGCCAGCGACGGGGACGGTCAGATCGTCGACCTCGTCGAACAGAATGCACAAGACTTCTCGATCTCCGAGCGCCCATGACTCCTCGGTAGGCATGAGAAAGTCATAGAAGAGTACGGAGTCATCAAATCCGGTTCCTACGTAGGGGGCGAACTCGGAAAGACAGTACACGTCGCCATCAACCGCCAAGGCCTCTAGCCCCGGCCATGGCTTGTCGCTGTATATGCCGATGGCAAACAATTCAGCATCATGGGGAGCAAAGCAGTTGGAGAGGCTAAAGGTGGAGAGGACTGTCTCAGCTGTCGCGTCAGCAGTGAGACAGTCTCCGGGCTGGAGGGCAAGCCACCCGACTCCCATCGCGACCACAGGCGGGAGCTGCATGCAGTGATGGGTCTCTCCCACACGTTCCACATTCGCTACTTGATGATCTGAAGTGGCTGGAACTACGCAGATGGCAGAGGCGCCGGGTGGCCTATCAGCTACCGACCATGCGTTGAACGTCTGAGTCCCAGAGCTGTCCTTGTCCCAGATCTTCCAGGGAGCGCGGGTTGCGGACGGTTCATTGGTGCCGACGGTTGATGGGTCGTAGAGATCCCAGAAGAAATGCAGATGGTTGGTGGAGGAGTTGCTCGAGATTATGGGATCAAAGTTGGTCTCGTAGTCCGCCGAGTAGGTGTCTCCAATGAGGTCGATGGATGTTATTCGAATGGCCGGGATGTCGTTGGGCATCGGAGCGGCGAGAGGGATGGTTGAAGTGGTCGTGGTAGTTGCCGGAACTGTCACAGCGACTGTGGCAGGGGTGGTGGTGGGTGGCTCCGTGGTGGGTACCTCAGGGACCGTGGTCGCGGAGGCGGCGGGAGTGGTGGTAGTAGTAGTGACAGGCACCTCATCCTCTCCACCTCTAAAGGCGACGAAGGCCACGATCAGCAGGATGACAGCGGCGATGCCACCAAGAGCGATAGGGGGAAGCTTCAGACCCGACCTTGCCGGTGTGGTGGCAGTGTGCTCTTCCTTCTTGGCCTCTGGCGGTTGGGCAACGGCCGCGGGCTCGGGCCCTGGAACCGAAGCGGGCTGGGGCGGTGGTGTGGCCTCAACGGGCGTGGGTGTCGGTGCCGGTGGCTCAGGCTGGGATGTCGGGGGAGGAGTTGCCACAGGAGAGGGAGTTGGGGGAGCCGGAGGTGAAGTTTGCTCTGCCCGTTGTGCTGCGAGCATTGATGCGCCAAGAGGAATGGCGTGCTTTGGGTGTACATCTAGTGAGATGGGGCGACTGAGGTGTGACGCGACCATTTGGGCGACCAACGGAATGCGGCTGCTGCCTCCGACTAGGAGGATTGATGTGACTTCCTGGGCATCTACCCCGGCGCTACGGAATGAACGTTTGGTGGCTTCGATTGTCTCAAGCAAGCTTGGCCGAACCATCGCTTCGAACTCTGTCCGAGTGATGCGGATGTCGGTTTGCACCGTCGGGAGCAGGACTGGAATGATCGCTTCGGTGTCTCCAGACAGAGCCTCCTTTGCTTCTACGCACTCTCTCCTGAGCCTCACCACTCCAGCGATGGCCGTCGGGTCGTCCGGGTCGAGGTCCTCAATCGCTCCATCAAGAGCGGTTCTCACGTGGGCGAAGATTGCCTCATCGAAGTCGATACCGCCGAGTCGCTCAATGCCCTCGGGTCGGCCTAAGACCTCAAATCCTTCAACTGTCTTCCGTAGGACTGCTGCGTCGAAAGTCCCACCACCCAAGTCGTAGACGCCCAACACAGTGCCGGGTTCAACACGAGCCAGAGACGAGTAGTAGATAGCCGCCGCTTCGGGCTCGGTGAGCGTTATCGCCTCGTCGAGATCGGCGTTTCGTATGGCCTGGTCAAGGAGATCTTTCTTGAACGGACCCCAGTTGGCGGGATGAGTGATGGCGATCGAAGAGGGGGCTCCACCTTCCCGCTCAGAAACATGATCAACGACCCAACGGAGTAGTTTTGATGCAAGTCGGTCAGCTGAGTACGGGACTCCCCCCACCATCAAGGGTGTGGGGTCCCCAATCCGGCGTTTGAATTCGCGAGCGACTCGTTCGGGTTCTGTGACACCTCGTCTGTCCGCGGAGTCTCCGGCGAGGATGGTCTCGTCCTCCCGGAGGAATATGACAGATGGGATGGTTGCGGATCGTGATCCAAGTTCGACGATTCGAGTCTGGCCGTCGCGGGTGATGGCAGCGGCTGTGTACGTTGTTCCTAGATCTATCCCTAAGTGATATGACAAGCGCGTTCCTCCCCATAACGGAGCATAATTGTTGAACTCAGCCGAGCGGCCGAATCGTGGAGGTTACTCTCCGTCGAAGAGGTCTTCAATGAAGTCGCCAACGGCCTCTACTGCGTCTCCGACAGCTTCAGCTGCGTCTTCGACGAAGTCTGAAACTGCGTCAACCGCACCGTCGATCAGCCCTGTGTCTTCGACCTCTTCGACCGGCGCATCCTCGAATAACTCTTCACCCTCATCGAACGCCGCGCGACGACCGAAAGTAGCGTCTGCCTCATCGAAGGCTTCCTCGGCAACTACCGCCGATTCGACCGTGCCAGCCCCGGTCCCGAATTCATCGATTCGTTCGAGAAGCTCTCCGGAAGCATCTTCTGCGACTGCCGACTCGGGTTCTTGAGCGACTTCAGCCCCGGCAGGTTCGCCGATTCGCTCACCGATCCCGAAGGCCTCATCGTCGGCTACTTCTTCGGCTTCGAGAATTGGTTCACCAATCCGATCACCAAGGTCGGCAACTGCGCCCGGAGTGATATCTTCCTCTTCTTCGCCGTTGGGAGTTACGGCGGCACCTACGACTGTTGCAGCACTACTGACATTGATATCGTCGCGACCCGGTCCCCCCTCTACCTGGGCAGTTCCGGTCACGTCGGCAGGTTCTTCTTCTTCCGGATTCTCCTGTCCTTCGGTGGCTGGACCCACTACCCCAGTATTGCCGATAGCCGCTCCACCGAGGCCCTCTTCGGCTGGAGCAACAATCTGGCTCACACCAGGAGGCTGGGGGTTTCCTGACGATGTGCCTCCCTCTGGCACGTCGTCAGAGACTTCATCTTCCGGACTCTCCCTATCAGGGGCAGTAACCGGATCGCCGAGTCCGACCTTGTCTGCCACGTAGTCGAGGGCATCACCGGCCGCTCCGCCTGCCGCGCCTACACCGTCGGCAACTGCTCCTCCTGCCGTTATGACGGCCTCGGCTACAACCCCGATGCCATCTGCGCCGGCGAAGCCTGCGGTTTCCACGCCGTCCAAGACTGCTCCACCGACCGTTGCGGCTGCACCACCTGCGGCAACGACGCCATCCACGATGGCTTCTCCGGCGACGCCAGCCACGTCCACGACAGGAGCTACAACGTCTCCGACAACGTCAGCCGCTGCGAACGCTGTGCTGGCTACCGCTCCAGCTGCAGCTCCGGCTACGGCTTGGGTTGAATCAACTATGGAGCCAGCTCCGTCGATTACCCCGCCTGCCACGCTTCCAACGCCTTCGATTGTGCCGACTGCGAGACTCTCGACGATTCCCGCCCCGAGGTCGACTCCTTCAGCGATCACGAAGCCGGTAGCTGCACCAGCAGCTGAAATGATCTGTCCTGGATCAGTGACGACGTCGGCAACCAAGCCGGCACCACCTACGACTGTGTCCTTCACGACACCAGCGGCGTCCCCGGCAGCATCGACGGCGTCTCCGGCAACATCGACGGCGGCTTCTCCTACTCCGACTACCGCGTCTTTGGTGCTGTTGTACTTATCTTTTAACCAACCCACGATTACCCCTTTTGGCGACCAATTTGGGCGCCGTAGCTAAGCGGCCGGTATCTGGCTCGCACATACTGATTGTTTTAGGTATTTCACCGTACCACGGCTCTTCTCAGGATGCAGGGGGAGGCCAGTGTTGGATTGGGTCGGTTCCGACTGCAGACCGACTGATACTCCGGTCGAGCGGAAGAGAAGATGGTGGTCAGAGCCGGTAAGGGCGCTCCCCCTTGGGAGGCCCCTATTCGCCGTCGAAAAGATCCTCGACGAAGTCGCTCACAGTGTCAACAGCATCACCGACGCTGTCCTTTGCTTCTTCAATGAAGTCAGAGACAGACTCACCTACACCCTCTAGGAAGCCATCATTGACTGAGTCGTCGACAGGTTGGTCAACTGCGACAGCCGAATCTGAGAACAACTCTGAAACGCCTTCGTCGGCTGGATCATCGAACCCGTCTTCAGCCGAAGCGGCTTCGATGCGAGCCTGCTCTAGGGCTGGTTCGGTCTCAGCTGCGCCGCTTCCAAAGCCACCTATTTCTACAAGTTGAACGTCGGCCTCCTCAGCTATCGGAGCATCGGTGACCGCTTCACCCGTGCGCTCCAGCACCTCACCAACGCGCTCGGCGGTAGGTTCGACTAGCGGCACTGCAACCTCTTCAACGATGTCCAACGACGAATCAGCGCCGGCGCTGATCTTGTCGGCGAAACCTCCGACCCTTTCCGGCGGATCCTCCACAACTTCGACCACTGGGTCCTGCACCTTGTCAACAACACCCCCAGCCGACACCTCTGGCTCGGGCTCGACTTCTCTCGGCTGAAGCATCTCTTCTTCGTCGCCTTCTTGTTCGGTAGGCGTTGCGATGATGGCTTCGGTGGCTGTGACTGCGCCGGCGAGGATTCCGTCCCCTAGATCAGTGTCTTCGGCGATGAGTGGCTGGAGCATCTCTTCTTCGTCGCCCTCAGACTCCGTAGGTACTTCGACTGCCCCGATTACGGTTGCCGCTGCGACCATTGCTCCCGTGGAGAGGTCAGCTGGTTCGGCTTGGAGCATCATCGGCATTTCCTCTTCGTCGCCCTCAGACTCTGTAGGTACTTCGACTGCCCCGATTACGGCTGCCGCGGTCGTCATCATCCCTTCGGGGATTTGAGTCGGAGCGGTTAGCTGGGTAGGTTCCGGAGCATCCGGCGAATCTTCGTCTCCATCCAGAAACCCTGGAACTAGATCGTTGACGGATTTGATCACATCGCCGGGGACGTAAAGGGCGTCGGTAACGACGTTGCTGCCAGCGACTGACTCGACCACGTTCCCAGGAATGTCCACCACTCCCTCGACCACGTAAAGTGCCTCGCTTATCACAGTTCCGCCCGCT
>CAXMPE010000037.1:0-1843 GCA_964195245.1 uncultured Verrucomicrobiales bacterium
GGCGCTGTTCCTCTGAGTAGCGACTCCACGGGCTAGGTTGAGGCGATGCTCCCGCTCAGCGATGCCAACCCGAGACTCAGACCCTCGGTGGTAACAACGGCAGTACTGCTCCTCACGATTGCGATCTTCTTCATGTACCAGTCTGGCGACGTGGAAGCGAAGGCGATTGCTGCTTCAGCGATTGCCTGTGAACTCACAACGGGAGAGCCGATCTCGCTTGGTGAGGTGCTGTCCGACACCTGCTCGTTGGGCGGGCTCCCGCTGTACCCGAACAAAATCATCCCTCTGAGCGTCGTAGCTTCAATGTTTCTGCATGGCTCGCTGCTCCACCTGTTCGGAAGCATGTGGGTCCTACGGATATTCGGAGACAACGTGGAAGACGCGTTCGGCCATCTTGGCTTCTTGCTCTTCTATCTAATGGCCGGAACGGTTGCTGTACTTGGGTTTGTCGCGCTCAACCCAACGTTCACCGGACCTCTCGTCGGCGCATCAGGGGCGGTCGGGGGCGTATTGGGCGCCTACGTGGTGCTCTTCCCAACCAAGAAGGTGCGAGTGCTCCTTTGGTTCTTCCCACTCAGGCTCTCGGCGTGGGTCTTTCTCGGCATCTGGTTCGGGTCTCAGTTTCTGATCACATCGAGCGCCATCGCGTGGGAAGCCCACGTGGCCGGATTCCTCTTCGGAGTAACCATCGCCTTGCTGGCTCGCGGCCCGGCATCCAAGCGCCTCGAGGGTCTTATTGCCCAAAGCCAGACTGCACTACAACAGCAAGGCCGCTAGGTCTGCCACAGAATCGATCACGAAGTCTGGACGCAGCTCGTCGGGAACTTCCTCAGCGGACATGGTTACCCCTGACAGCGTGAGCACGCTACCCCAGTTGGCCTTCGCTGCCATGGCAAGGTCAGTATCAGCTCGATCCCCGACCATCCAGACTTCGCCATATTCGACACTGCCTGAGATCAGGTCAAGCATCGGTTGATGGGGTTTGCCTGCGAAAACTGCCCCAACCCCACTCGCTGTAGCGACGGCAGCAGCCAGTGTGCCGCCGCCGGGTCGGAGCCCTAGGGGGGTCGGGAATGTGACATCTGAGTTCGTTCCCACCAATCGCTGGCTTTCTATGGCCGCGGTGACAGCGTCGCTGAGAGTCGAATAGGTGAGCTCATGGTCAATGCCCACAACAGCTGCATCTACGTCCATGGGCTGGTCACAGACCGTGATCCCGACCTCGCTCAAGGCGACCCGTACCCCTTCACCGCCCAAGACATACACGCGTTCAGCGCTCGGCTGCAGGAGGTGTGCTGTAGCGAGGGCAGAGGTGAAGATCGTTTCGGCACGTACGTTGGTCTTTGTCAGCCGAGTCAGTTTCCGGGCGATGGCTTGAGGTGTAGAGCTGGAGCCATTTGTGGCAAACAAGAGTTGTAGGCCAGCGTCGGCGAGCGTGTTGAGGGTCTCGGTGGCGCCTGGGACAACCTCATCGCCAAGGTAGAGCACCCCATCGAGATCAAATATGACGGTCTTCACTGTCCAGAACGCGCATCGAACGCGGACACCACCGTGTCCAAGAACTCCACTGTCTGGTGGAGGGAGTTAACAGATATTCGTTCGTCGTTGCCATGAAACATATCGAGGAAATCGGGGAAGCTCACACGATCGTCAAAGAGCCCGGCTCCGTAGGAGATCACACCCTTCTTCCGAAAGAACCGAGCGTCTGTTGCGGCAGGGGTCATGGTGGGAGCCATTGCTCGCTGTCCGGTGTACTTTTCATACGCGTCTCCGAGTGACTCCCAGAGGAGGCCTTCGGCCGGAGACGAGCTAGCCGTGTCATCAGCCTCAATGGTGATTTCAA
>CAXMPE010000038.1:0-8585 GCA_964195245.1 uncultured Verrucomicrobiales bacterium
GAGGATGTGTCAGTGTCGGTATGGCGCACGCAACCGTAGGACTCGGCTCCAATCTTGGCGATAGCGTCTCGACACTTTCAGCTGCGATCGAGCGACTGGGTAACTTGGGACGAGTCGTTGCTGTGTCGTCTGCGTATCGGAGTGCGCCGGTCGGCGGACCCGAGCAGGCCGACTTCATCAACCTCGTTTGTTTGATGAAGACGGAACTACCCCCTCGAGAGTTGTTGGAGGGTCTTCATGAGATTTAGGGCGAGTTCGGACGCGAGCGTATCGAGCATTGGGGGGCGCGAACGCTTGATCTGGATCTCATTTTGTACGACAATCTGGTGTCCAAGGACCCGACTCTTCTCCTTCCCCATCCCAGGGCTCTTGAGCGAAGATTCGTTTTGGAGCCGCTGGTCGAGATCGCAGCCGATACAACGTTCCCCGGGGGTGCAACAGCCTCCGACGCGCTGGCTGAGGTCCAGGCCCAAGAGGTGACGAACATCGGCCAACTCAGCGAGTTGACAGTCACCCGAGAGCGGGAACAGAGTCGAGGCGTCTGGTGGGTGATCGGCCAACTCGTCCTGTTCGTCTTGATCTCTCGGGCCTCTGTGCGTGGATATTGGCCCATTGGGAACGCCGTGACAGATGCGGCTGGTTGGGTGCTCGCTGCGGTGGGGGGTGGATTCGCCGTTGTTGCGATGCTCAGCCTGAACACCTCTCTCACCCCCTTCCCCAAGCCTATGAAGGGTGCCACGCTGATTGAAACAGGCATCTACGGACAGGTCCGCCACCCCATCTACGGAGCGATAATTGTTGGTGCAATGGGACTATCGATTGCGCGAGGTTCAGGACTGGCCGTGCTGCTGTCGCTGCTGCTGCTGGGCTACTTCACACTCAAGGCCAAACATGAGGAGCGGATGCTTGTTGATGCGTACCCCGAGTACGGCCAGTACGTACAGCGGGTTCCCAGGCGGTTTCTGCCGTTCCTGATCTAGGGTTTGGGTATGGCTGAACATGATCCAGACGCATACCCATATACCGATGTAGGCGAATACGTTCCGTACGCGGGACCGCACTACTCCGAGGAGGAAAGTCGAGAGCGGGCCGCCTTCTTCTATGAACTTATGGACAGCCGCCGGTCGGTGCGTCAGTACAGCGATCGCCCTGTTCCCCGGGAGCTGGTGGAAGCCGCAATCGCCACAGCCGGGACTGCGCCGTCGGGGGCTCATCAGCAACCATGGACGTTTGTATTGATTGGTGACGCTGAAACGAAACGGCTCATTCGGACGGCCGCCGAGGAAGAGGAGAGGACTAACTACCTCGAAGGCCGGATGCCAGAGGATTGGCAGCGGGCGATCGCACGGCTCGGAACGGGCTGGCGGAAAGACTACTTGGAGGTGGTCCCGTGGGTAGTTGTGCTGTTCGAGCAGAGATTCGGGCACGATGACGATGGCTCCAAGATCAAGCATTACTACGTCAAGGAATCGGTCGGGATCGCCGCAGGCATGTTCATTGCCGCCCTTCATAACATGGGTTTGGCAACACTCACCCACACGCCGAGTCCAATGGCATTCCTCACGAAGCTCCTCGGTCGCCCATCCAACGAACGTCCTTTCGTGGTGTTCCCCATCGGCTACCCCGCCGAGGACGCGGTGGTACCAGCGCTAGACCGCAAGGCGCTGGATGACATCACAGTGGAACCTAGACCCAAGACATAGACCTTGACCTGAACTAAAGGCTAAGCCCAACAGCCAGTCTCGAGGTGCCAAGTGGTTGGTCTAGGTTTAGGTTCAGGTCCAGGTTTGTTCTGACTAACCTCCTGCCACATGGCCGATGACACACAAAAGGAGAGCGACGCGCTTGCTGAGCACCCGATAACCGCGGCCCGTCTCGAGACTATGCACGCCCTGCGGGCTGCTGGAATTGAGCCCTTCCCGGTTGGCGTGCGGAAGCCCGATGCCACCGCCGCCCGAATCAAGGCTGACTACGTGTCTCTCGAACCCGGGGCCGAAACGGGCGACGAGGTCACGGTTGGCGGGCGTCTGATAGCGCTTCGATCCTTCGGAAAACTTCGCTTTGGCGTGCTGCGGGACCAGACCGGCGATATACAGCTCTTCGTCCACAAGGCAGCTCTCGAAGAGGCGGACTTCGAACAGTTTTCTGCGCTCGACATTGGTGACTGGGTGGTCGCAACAGGTGAAGTGATCACGACGAAGAAGGGGGAACTATCTGTTCGGTTGGGAACCTTCGAATTGGCGGCTAAGTCGCTTCGTCCACTGCCGGAGAAATGGGCTGGTCTGCAAGACAAGGAACTGAGATTCCGCCAGCGTTACGTCGACCTCATTGTTAACGAAGACGCCCGGCGGACTGCCAGAGTGCGTGCCGATGTGGTGCAGTCCTTGCGTAGCTCTTACGGCGATCGCGGCTTCATGGAGGTAGAAACTCCCATGCTTCAGGTGAAGCCGGGGGGTGCGCTTGCCAAACCGTTCGTGACGCATCACAAAGCCTTGGGTATCGACATGTTCATGCGAATTGCACCAGAGCTCTACCTGAAGCGCCTAGTGGTCGGTGGGTTCGAGAAGGTGTTTGAGATAAACCGCAACTTCAGGAACGAAGGGCTTGACTCGACACACAACCCCGAGTTCACAATGCTTGAGGCCTACGACGCCTACGCGGACTACGAAGATGTTATGACGATGTGCGAGACAGCTTTCGTCGAGGCCGCTAACGCGGTGTTCCCTGACTCGGCTGTGGTTGAGTATCAAGGTCGGAAGGTTGACCTGACAGGACCGTACCCGCGACTACCGATGACGGAAGCAGTTTCTGAAGCCCTCCAGACGGAGGTGTCGGTGGAGACTCCCCGCGATGAACTGGCGACGCTCCTCTCTGAGGCCGGTGGCTACGTCCAGCCAACGTACGGCCCGGGCAAGATAATTGAGGCGCTCTTTGAGCTCCTGGTCGAGCCGACACTTTGGGATCCGGTGTTTGTGACTGAGCATCCCGTCGAGGTCTCGCCACTCGCCGCTCCACATCGTGCAAAGCAAGGAGTCACCGAACGCTTTGAGCTCTTCGTTGGCGGTTTGGAGATGGCCAACGGCTTCACAGAACTTAACGACCCGCTAGACCAGCGCGCTCGGTTCGAGGCTCAGAACGCCCAACGCGAGGCAGGGGACGACGAGGCTCACCCCATTGATGAGGATTACATCCGCGCTTTGGAATACGGGATGCCTCCAACCGGCGGGATTGGTATCGGCGTTGACCGGCTAGTCATGCTGTTGACTGATCATGCATCCATACGCGAGGTCCTGCTCTTTCCCCACATGAAACCCGAATAGCTAACGGCTGGTGCCGGCTTGGGGCTGGTCCGATTCAATGGTGGACAAGCTGGTCCATGAAGCCGTGCATCGAGAAGGGCTTCTCGGCGGCATCGTGGTCGGGGGTCTTGATGACCCATCCCGAGGCCGCCCCGGCGAGACATGCCACGCCGCAGATTGTGAAGGCCAACGGAAAGTTGCCCAGGTCGCCAAGTCGCCCGCCGAGGAGAGGGAACACGATCCCGCCCGCCCCGTAAGAGAGGAATACCCACGGATAGTTGAGGCCGACGGACTTGTTGCCAAACGCGTCAGCTGTGAGCGACGGGAAGATGGCGAAGTTCCCACCAAAATTGAAGCCGATCAGGGTTACTGCGAGATAGAGCATTCCGGGGGAGGAGGCCATGTAGGTGAAGAGCAGCAAGAGGATCCCCTGGGTTCCCGTCAGGATCATGACGGACCGCCTCCTTCCAAGGAAGTCACTCAACTCACCCCACACGATCCTGCCGATGCCATTGGCGAGACTGAAGAACACCGCCATTGCCGTACCGGCGATTGCGCTCGCCTCCACCTCCGTCATGCCGGCGCTCGTGAGCAGCTCGATCGGATACAACTTCATGAGTCCGATTGCCATGAGGCCTGCCCCCGCAGAAACGAAGAAGGCGATCGAGATCATGTGAAACTGAGGGGTGCGGATCATCTCCGTTGAGCTGAACTCCTCGCCCCCCGCCTCTGAACCTGTAGGCGGTGAGAACTGCTCGGGGAGCCAGCCGGCCGGGGGCATCCGCATGAAGAGAGCACCCATGAGTACTAACCCTGTGAAGGTCGCTCCGTAGATCATGAACGTCGGGCCGAGCCCGAGGTTTGCGATGAGGTTGCCCCAGCCTCCTGCGAGCTTCACCCAACCCATGGCCCCGAACCCGAACCCGGCCACTGAGACGCCCGTGATGAGCCCCTTGTGATCAGGGAACCAGCGCATCCCAACCGCGATGGGGACTACATAGGCGAACCCGATTCCGGCACCACCGATGAGACCCACGCCCATCAACACAAGCCAGAAGTTGGTGCCGCCGTCCAGTCCGGCAAGGACGTAGCCGGCACCGAGCACCACAGCCCCAATCACTGCCAGCCGACGCGGTCCCCAGGCGCTAAGACGCTTGCCCGCAAAGACCATGACGAGAGCAAACATCGCCAACCCGAGAGCAAAGACAAACTGCGTCTGAAGGCTCGACCATCCAGCATCTTTCAAGCCAGGAGTGAAGACCGACCAGGCATAAATGGCGCCCAAGCACAGCTGAATGAGGACTGCGCCGAACACCACCGACCAACGACTGCTACGGGACATGGAACTGCCTTCCGATCTTGTGAAATCTTTCACATAGTTTACTCCCAGCCCCTGCGAACCCTGGGCTGGTAGCGTCGCATTCGACGGTTTGGGCTTGGGGCTGGGGGTGGGGTTGGGGAGGCTCGAGCTCTAGTTCGAGCCTCAGCTCGACTTACACGGAGCTTCGAGCGAAGTCGACTTGCTGGACCAAGAAGCCGCCCATTCTTGTGAGGACCTCTCTGGCGGCTGGAGTACCGACCGAGTCGAGGGCAGCTTCTGCAAGGCTCATCCTCGCGGTTGCCTCGTCAAGGGTTCTCTCGATGTGACCGCTGGCGCGTACGATCCGGATGACTTCACCGACGGCCTTGGGATCATATGGTGGCTCTCCCAGTAGGTCACGAATGTCCTGCCCGCCAGCGTCTCCGAGGGCGTAGAGGACGGGCAAAGTGATCTTCCCCTCTGTGATGTCTGAGCCGGCTGGTTTTCCTAGGTAGTCATCGGAGGCAACGAGGTCGAGCGCATCGTCTGACACCTGGAAGAGCATGCCCAACTCCCATGCCCAGTCGCTGATCGCTTCGACGTCAGAAGCTGAGCAGTCGGCGGCAATCGCCCCCAGCCTCGCAGACGTTCGGATGAGCGAAGCGGTCTTCCCACCGATCACCTTGTAGTAGTCAGAGGGGCTGTGGTTGAGATCGTGGTCGAGCTGCAGCTCGATGGTTTGGCCCTCGACGAGCTCAGCGTAAGTCCGGGCTAGGAGCCGCACCGCGTCTTGGCCCAGCTCAGTGGCTGCAACCTCCGAGGCGCGTGCCATGAGGAAGTCTCCTGCGAGGATGGCCACTGTGTTCGTCCAGTTGGCATTGGCTGAGGGGTTGCCCCGTCTGAAGTCTGACTCATCAATGACATCGTCGTGGTAGAGGCTCCCGACGTGGATTAGCTCAACCGCTACGCCGGCATCCACCGGGCGCCGATCCTTAGGCGTCCCGAGCTCAGCGCAGAGCTGAGCGAGAAGTGGCCGGTATCGCTTTCCTCCTGCTTTGAGGAGGTGTTGGGAGACCTCGGTGAGAAAGTCGTCGGATGACCGCGTGACCTCGAAGATGCGATCCTCGACCTGATCCATTCGCGACCATACTGACGGTAAATCCACGATGTCGCGCACGTTGGGGGCTTGCATAATGGGAATGCTAGCTTGCCTGTGAGGGTTCTAAGCAGCGGTAAGGGCCTAAGGGGCATCGCTTGTAAGGCCGAAGTGATAAGTATACTTTCATAACGCAGACCCGATTGGGATGCATTTCTACGGAGGCATTTGTATGTTCGAACGCTTCACAGACAGAGCTCGTCGTGTGGTCGTATTGGCCCAGGAAGAAGCTCGTCACCTCAACCACAATTACATCGGCACAGAGCACATCCTCCTCGGACTCATCCACGAGGGCGAGGGCGTTGCTGCCCGCGGTCTCCAAAGCCTCGATATCGATCTAGATGCGGTCCGCAGCCAGGTGACAGAGGTCATTGGGCAGGGACAGCAGTCGCCTTCGGGTCATATCCCCTTCACCCCGCGGGCCAAGAAGGTCCTTGAGTTGTCTCTTCGTGAGGCGCTCCAACTTGGTCACAACTACATCGGTACGGAACACATCCTGCTCGGACTCATCAGAGAGGGTGAGGGGGTTGCCGCTCAAGTGCTCGAAAAGCTCGGAGCTGATCTTCCCAAGGTTCGTCAAACGGTCATTCAGTTGCTATCAGGTGCTGAGGGAGAAGAGCGAGGATCGTCATCCTCGAGCTCCGGTGGGTCCTCGCGCAAACGCAGTACCTCGAGCAGCGGCGGCGATCCGTCGGGCAAGAACGCCGGGATTCTCGATCAGTTCGGTCGCGACCTTACTCAGGCCGCCCGGGAGCGCAAGCTCGACACGGTTATCGGTAGAGAAAAAGAGATCGAACGTGTGATGCAGGTGTTGTCTCGGCGCACCAAGAACAACCCGGTACTCATTGGAGAGCCGGGCGTTGGCAAGACCGCCATTGTCGAAGGTCTCGCCCAAAAGATCGTTGCTGGCGACGTCCCCGAGACTCTTGAAGGCAAGAGGCTGTACACCCTCGACCTAGGGTCGCTCGTTGCTGGTTCTCGGTATCGAGGAGACTTCGAAGAGCGCCTTAAGAAGGTACTCAAGGAGATCAAAACCCGCGGAGATGTGCTCATCTTCATTGATGAGATCCACACTCTCGTTGGCGCTGGGGCAGCCGAGGGCGCCATTGATGCTGCTTCAATCCTTAAGCCGATGTTGGCTCGGGGTGAGCTACAGACCATAGGAGCAACCACGCTCGAGGAATATCGGAAGTACCTGGAGAAGGACTCAGCTCTCGAGCGCCGGTTCCAGCCGATCACTGTTGATGAGCCAAGTGTCGCCGACACCATTCGCATTCTTGAAGGACTCAAGGACGCCTATGAGGATCATCACAACGTCCGGTACACCGATGCCGCAGTAGTGGCCGCTGCCAATTTGGCCGATCGCTACATTGCCGATCGCTTTCTGCCTGACAAGGCAATTGACCTCATCGACGAGGCCGGTTCTCGCATGCGAATCAGTCGCAAGAGCGCGACGCCCGAAGTTGCCGAGATCGATACCAAGCTGACCAAAGCTCGAGCGGACAAGGCTGAAGCCGTGCAAGGCCAGCAGTTTGAGCGTGCTGCGACCATCCGCGATCAAGAACTCGTTCTGATCGAAGAGCGCACTAACGCTGAGAAGTTGGCTGGTGACGCTGGCGAAGGTTTGAATTGGGTGATTGACGACGAAGAGATTGCTCAGGTGCTGGCGCTATGGACCGGTATTCCTGTGCACCGTCTCACCGAGGAAGAAACCGCTCGCTTGGTTCATATGGAAGACGAGCTACATCAGAGGATCGTCGGCCAGAACAACGCTATCAAGGCCGTCTCTCGGGCCATTCGGAGGACTCGAGCCGGACTCAAGGACCCCAAGCGTCCAGCCGGTTCGTTCGTCTTCTTAGGCCCATCAGGCGTTGGCAAGACTGAGACCGCCAAAACGCTGGCTGAGTTCCTGTTCGGCGATGAGACTGCTCTTATCCAGCTCGACATGTCTGAGTACCAGGAGAAGCACACGGTGAGTCGCCTCGTCGGTTCACCTCCTGGATACGTTGGATACGACGAAGGTGGACAGCTCACCGAGGCCGTGCGTCGCAAGCCGTTCTCAGTGGTTCTCTTCGATGAGGTCGAGAAGGCCCACCCAGACGTCTTCAACACCTTGCTCCAGATCTTGGAAGACGGACGGCTTACCGATAGCCAAGGTCGGAGCGTCGACTTCAAGAACACCGTCATCATCATGACATCGAACTTGGGAACACGGGATCTTCGCAAGAAGGCGATCGGGTTCTCTGCAGACGATGCCGAGATGGATTACGAACTCATGAAGGACAAGGTCACCGAAGAGCTGAAGAAGCACTTCCGGCCAGAGTTCATCAATCGTTTGGACGAGATCATTGTCTTCCACGAACTCGACATCGATCATGTCAAGGAAATCATCGACATGATGCTGGAGCGGGTCTATGAGCAGCTCAAGACCAAGGGTCTCGAACTGGCGTTGTCCGACGCGGCAAAGACCTATTTGGCGACCGTGGGATACGACCCAGAAATGGGGGCCCGCCCGTTACGCCGCGCTATTCAGCGCCATCTGGAAGATCAGCTCTCCGAGCGGATACTCATGGGTGAGTTCAATCCTGGCTCGACGATCGTTGTTGATCTCGATACAGACGCCGACGAGCTCACGTTCGAGATGGTCGACACACCAAACAACCCACCAGTTGAATTGGCTGACGCCGAAGAGTAGGTCCTAGACTCGCCTTCCTAAAGGAACACAGGAGAGAAACTTGTCCAAACAGGACGATGTAATTCGAGTGCAGGGTGTCGTCAAGGCGAACCTACCTAACGCCACCTTCAAAGTTGAAGTGGATGGCGGACTCGA
>CAXMPE010000039.1:0-6529 GCA_964195245.1 uncultured Verrucomicrobiales bacterium
TGCATTCATCAGTTATCACACTTGCCCCTTGGTCACCCCAGGTGCTGGCGATGCCGGGGGTATGAACGTGGTTGTAGATCGACTCGCAGAAGTGCTGTCGAAGTTGGGTATCGGCGTGGATGTATTCACTAGACGCAGCGACCCTATGGCGCCGGAGATCGTGCAAGTCACCGAGAACTATCGGGTCGTTCACATCGATGCCGGGCCGGTTGCGCCGGCCCCTATCTCGGAACTGATCGAGTGGACCCCGGTGTTCACGAGCGCCACTCTCGACTTCATCGGTAGGAACGGACTTCGCTATGACCTCGTTCACGCCCATTACTGGCTATCGGGAAGAGCCGGGCTTGCCATTAAGGCAGCTTTGGGAATCCCGATGGCTCACTCGTCACACACCTTGGGGCTCGTCAAGGATTTCACGAAGCGATGGGACGAACCAGAGACCCCCGACGTCCGGGTCGCCACCGAGGAGGAAGTGATAGCGGGTTCCGATTGCCTCATTGCCGCTACCGAAGCGGAGGCCGAAGATCTAGTAGATCACTACAAAGCTGATCCGACTCGCCTTTGCATCACCCCACCGGGGGTGGATCACGAGGTCTTCTTTCCGATGGATTCCCCACGGGATGCGTTGCAGCTCGGCGATCAACCGCTTGCGTTGTTTGTTGGTCGGGTCCAGCCGCTTAAAGGACTTGATGTAGCGCTGGATGCGGTTGCCATGGCCAGAAAGCAGGTTCCAGATCTACAGCTTCTCGTTGTCGGTGGAGCATCAGGGGAAGCAGGATCGGACGAACTGGCCCGTCTAAGGATCCGGGCAGCGAGGGCCGACCTTGCTGGGGCGGTCCAGTTTCGGGCAGCCGTACCTCGGACCGAGTTACCGCCGTACTACCGCACCGCGGACGTGCTGCTTATGCCTTCGCGAAGTGAATCGTTTGGCCTAGTCGCCCTTGAATCGCAGGCTTGTGGCACACCGGTCATCGCATCCAATGTTGGGGGGCTGGGCGTGGGCGTGAACCATGAAAAGGGCGGATTGCTAATCGATGGCTGGGAACCCGATGATTACGCAGCGGCTCTAGTTCGGGTACTGACCGAGCCGACGGTGTCCGAATCATTGGCTCATGGTGCCGTCCATCACGCTCGAAGATTCACCTGGGAGCGCACCACCTACCGACTTCTCGAGCTGTATGCAGGCATAGGAAACCGATAGTTTTCGCGAGTTGGAGCGCCTCGCGAAAACCACCTACGGAAATACTTATCAACAGCTAGTTGTGCACAAGGTCGGCTTGTTCCGAGAGCGATTTGTGGATAACTCGCCACTTGTCCACAGGGCGAAGAGCGAAGTTCCGCAGAAAAATCCTTCCGGAACCACCATCGAGCGAGTTATCCACAAGCGAAGGGCTTGATGTCGGGGGCGTCCTGACGTATGTTCGACTTAGACGAAGCCCAAGGAGCCGAGTCGCTGAGGTGAACTGTTCGGGGAAGTACGGAACGCACCAGTGACAGAGTTTCTTGGGCTTCCGATGTTTCGCAGGATTCGCTTGTTCCCAAGGATTCTGTTGACCGACTACCGCGAGATAACCCAACCCATGCGTGGTTGACTCCAATGAGTGATAGTCACTTTTCGGAAGCTACCGAAGTCAGGGGCGCTCAATCCTGGAACGGTGGACGGATCTACCGAAGGGACCGTGGTGGTTGTAGTAGTAGGTGCCGGAGCGGGGGTTTTGCTTGGGGCCTTGGGAGCTGGAGCCGTTGTCGTAGTTGGAGTGGGACTTGGACTTGGGCTAGGGGCCGGAGTGGTGGTGGTCGTTGTGGTCGGAGCCGTGGTTGTTGTGGTGGTTGAGCTCGATGGGAACCGCATGAAGACGACTGTCACATACAGGATGCCGTCTTCGGTGATTACGGTGCCGACGCCGACGTGTGTGTAGTTGCCCAGGATGTTGTTCCGGTGGCCTGAGGAGCTCATGAAGGCAGAATGGAGAGCCGATGGATCGTTGGGTCCTCGGCCAACGTTCTCTCCGTAGGACTCCCACCCCGAAGCTAGGCTTCTGAGCTCTGACTTTGATGAGTGGTAGATGCCACCAGAGGCGGCCATCTCAGCTGAGTGTGTGCGTCCGTGCGAGGTGAGCGTGCCCATGGTTGCCAAAGCTGGGAGCCCGTTGGCGGACCGTGAGGAATTGATAAGAGAGACGAATGAAGCCTCTCCTGCGCCTGCAGAAGCGGGCGCAGCGAACACGGGAACAATCAGGGCGGTGAGAAGGATCGATAGAGCTATGCGTCGCATGACTCAAGATATCGACGTTTAAGGTGACCACCTTGAGTGATTATCGACCACTAAAAGTGATGAATTCTCTAGATGCTGAGCCCTGAACTCAAGCCCGAACCAAGACTAGAACTAGGACTAGAACAGCCCGAAAACCCAGAGGTCCAGTCTCATTTGAGGGTCTGAACCCTGGGTTTGAAGCCCGAACGAGGACTAAAACTAGGACTAGAACAGCCATAGAGCCCGGAAAGCCGGTCTCATCGAGAGGCTGAACCCTGGGTTGGTAGCCCGAACTAGGGCTCGCGGGCTTGCGGGTCCTTGGGGTAGGGGTCTGGTCTAGGTTTAGGCCTAGGTTCAGGTTTAGGGTCCGCCGCAGGCGGCCCCTACGACGCTTGCTCGCGCAACCAACCTCGCCGGATCTGCCTTCGCTCGTTGGGGCTTGCTCCGCCCCATACGCCCAAGGTCTGGTTGCTCTGGATAGCAAAGTCGAGGCATGCCTCTTGGACGGGACACTGGGCGCATACTGCCTTGGCCTTCTTGAGGCCTGCGTAGTCGTCACCGCTGAGAAAGAAGTCTGCGTCAGAGAGATCGCGACAAAGCGCTTGGCTTTGCCAAGACTCTGGTGTCTGAATGATCAGTGGAGTTACTTGTGAGGTCACGTGGGTGATAACCACTATGGCGCTGTTGTTATTCCCTGTTTGTGATCTAGTTCACTTGGGGCGGGATGAAACCAGGCTCATAGCGAGCAAGTTCGCGGCGGGCCAGAGTTCGGATGTGTACTGCGTCGGGGCCGTCGGCGATCCGGAGTGTTCTGTTGGCTGCGTACATCCGAGCCAGTGGGAAGTCGTCAGTCATTCCTGCCGCACCGAAGAGCTGGACTGCCTGGTCGAGTACCCACTGCGCCATGCGGGGAACCACCACTTTGATGGCCGAGATCTCAATCCGAGCTCCCTTCACTCCCTGCGTGTCGATCAACCACGCTGTCTTCAGGGTCAAGAGGCGCGCCTGCTCTATACGCATTCGTGCTTCAGCAATGGTGTCACGAACTGTGTCGTGATCAGCGATCGGCTTACCAAAGGTGTTCCTTGCCAGTGTTCGAGAGCACATCATGTCGAAGGCTCGCTCTGCCATACCAATGGCACGCATGCAATGATGGATTCGACCCGGGCCGAGTCGGGCCTGTGCGATGGCGAAGCCGGACCCCTCTGTGCCAAGGAGGTTCGAGACCGGAACGCGTACGTTGTCGAACTCGATTTCGGGGTGCCCGCTGCGGTCGTGGTAACCGTACGTCTTGACATCGCGAACAATTCTCAAGCCGGGGCTGTCCTTGGGAACGATAAGCATGGACTGCTTGTGATAGGGATCTGCTGATGGATTGGTGACGCCCATGACGATCGTGAAGGTGCAGCGGGCGGAGGAGAATCCGCTTGAGAACCACTTGCGCCCATTCACCACGTATTCATCGCCGTCACGGGTTATCTGCATGCGGATGTTCTTCGCGTCGGATGAAGCGATGTCGGGTTCAGTCATCGAGAAGGCTGATCGAATCTCTCCGGCGAGCAGGGGAGCGAGCCACAGTTCCTTTTGCTCAGGGGTTCCGAACATGTGGAGAATCTCCATGTTGCCCGTATTGGGAGCATCTGAGTTGCAGACTTCAGGAGCGAGCCAGGGCACCCTGCCCAACATCTCAGCGAGCGGTGCGTACTCCAAGACGCTCAACCCGGCACCGTCTTCTGGATCGGGCAAGAAGAGGTTCCAAAGCCCACGTTCTTTTGCTTCTGCTTTCAGGTCTTCCAGGATCTGAGGGTGATGGTCCGGGTCCTCTGACGCGTTCATTTGATCCCAGTACGTGGCCTCAGCCGGGTAGACGTGAGAGTCCATGAACTCCGATAGGCGTTGATGGTATTGCTGACCCTTTTGAGACATTTCAAAGTTCATGGTTGCTCCTTGTCGAGTGTGTTTTTGGGTAATCGGGTTCGGGTCCATCTAATGATGTAGAAGACCGGTGCGAAGAACATGATCAGAAGGAGGATGCCGAGAAGCGGAGCGGCAACTGCAGCGATGCTTACTGACACCGCGACGGCGTCCTCCGCCATGGCTACCGGCGTGTTCCCGAGCCCTCCGGTAGCGGCTGTTACGGCTGGCCTGACCACGGTGGACTTGGCTGCATGGACGGTTCCAGACACCAGCAATCCGGCAACGAGAGCGAGAGCAGGGTGGAGGTCGCTGGCGGCGTCTGTGGAGGCAGCAAAGACGATGGCGCCGGCAGTGGGGCGGACGAAGGTCTGGATCGCATCGTTGATGTGGTTGATCACAGGAGCGATGTCCGCGAACGTCTCGATCAAGACGAGCACGGTGAGAGACACAAGCGTCGCGGGGTGCGAGAGAGCGTCCCAGGGCTGGTTTAAAGAGATCAGCTCGGTGTATTTGTCGAGCAGTCCGACGATGAGGAGGGGAATGTATGCGTTCAGTCCAGTGCTGGCAGATAGGCCGAAGGCCGACAAGAGACCGGTGAGGAGTTCCATATTTGAACTTTACTCAGAGGCTTGGACGTGAGGGCTGTCCCGAGGAGAATTCCCAGCCGTTATTACTCGACAGCGACAAGAGCGGCTGCTTGTGCCATCCGATGCATGTTGTACGCAGGCAACATGTTGAAGAGAGCGATCACACCCGCGAGCCCAAACGGGAGGCGCGGATCTATCTCGAAGAGTTGGCCTCCGAGGGCCGTCGAGATGATGAGTCCCAGGCTTGTTGTGGACTGAAAGACCCCCAGCACACCGCCCCTGAACTGATCGGGCAGCGCAGTGGTAGCTATGGACTGAGCCGGGGCTACAACAACTCCAGAGCCGAGAGACATTATGGCCATTGCAGGGCCGGCTATGAACAGACTCGAAGTAGAGATCGAAATGAGGTTTCCGACGCCTCGAACGAAAGTCCCGATCAGCGTGATCTTGCCTTCTGGCATGCGGGCCAAGAGCCACTTCAATCCTTTGAACTGAGAAATGAATATGCCCAGGCCGAAGATGGTTAGGAGGCCCCCAACTCCGAGCGAAACAGCTGAGGCGTCCAAATTCTTGAGCCAGAACACCTCTGCCAGGAGCGAGAAAGTGGAGATGATCATGCCCATGCCAAAGCTCGACACGAAGCCGACGGTGAGGCTGGCCAACAGGAGTTTGCTTCCCATGATCGCCGATATCTTGAGCTTCTCCTTCTTGACAGTCCGCTCCAGACGCTCTTGCGTTGTCAGGGACTCGTCGAGCGCTTTCCAGGAGATAAGTACGACGATGGCAGCTGCTGTTGCTGCTGCAATGTAGGGCAGTCGAACACCTTGGCTGGCTACTGCGCCACCGATGGCTGGTCCGATGGCAAAGCCGAGTCCGAACACGGCGAAGATGTATCCCAGAGCCTTTGTCCGCTCCTTTGGTTCGGTGATGTCGGTGATATAGGCCTGAGCCACAATGATGTTGCCGCCGGTAATGCCGTCGAGAATGCGAGCAGAGAAGAGCATGAAGGGCGTGCCAGCGAACGCCAGCATGATGAAGCTGATGACGGTCCCAATCTGGGAGATGATGAGAATTGGTACTCGACCGATCTTGTCTGACAAGCGCCCCAAGTAGGGCCCAGCTATGAACTGAGCGGCGAAGAAGCCGGTGCTTAGGAGGGTGATCGAGCTTGGGCTCATGCCGAACTCGTTCTTGGCGTAGAGCGGAATAATGGGAAGGATCATGGACGCTCCCACCATCTGCACAAAGACAATCAGCAGAATGGTGACGAGGCGGCGGTCCATGTTCTTCATGGAGGAGGAGAGTAGGAGCTGTCTTGGTGCTACTCGGGGCGATCGACCAAGGGGTCGACAATGGTCACCATCAGCGTCACGACAACGCCTGCAACGGCAGCCCCAAGGACGAGAAGCGCAAGCTGCCGGGGCAGTGTTTCAGCGTTCACCGCCAAGGTCATCATCCCAAGGACGATGCTGGGGATTGAGCGTATTGCTGCGGTTCGCAAAGACTTTGCCGGTACTGAAAGGGCCCATCCAACCCCGAGCATGCCCAGGGTCCATAGTGGGGAGTGAAGCGAGAAGAGGATGAATCCGAACCCTGTTCCGATCACTAGGCCAGCGGCTGAGGTGACTGGAGACCGGCGGATAGCGACTCCGTAGGTCCCGGCCCAAACACCAACGCCAGCAGCAACAAACTCCAGGAGGGGGATCAGTGCTGAGCGGCTGGCCGAGAGTGTGGCTGCCGAGAGCCAACCGAGTTGCTCGGCGACCCAAAG
>CAXMPE010000040.1:0-13370 GCA_964195245.1 uncultured Verrucomicrobiales bacterium
GATGGCAGCCTCGGGAGTGGCGGGCCGGGCATGGTCATCGACGCCCACGCCTGTCGGCCGAATCCCTGGTGGGACCTTCAGAAGTTCTGGGCCAGCTGCGGACACGATGGGCAAGTCCACCGGCGCACAAATGACGCCCTCAGCACCTGCCGACGCAGCTAGACGGGTCAAACGATCCACCTGATTCTCGGTCCCGTCACCCACTCCCACCTGTTCGAGATCACGAGTCGAGAGCGACGTGAGCACGGTGACTCCTAGTACCCCTGCCGGACGGCTCCCGGCACCCTCTGCAAGGCCTTCTACAGCAGCCTCTAGTTGAGCTGCGCCTCCGCTTGCATGCACCGTTATCCACCTTGCCCCGAGGCCGCCGAGTTGTTGAGAAGCTTTGCGCACCGTGTTTGGGATGTCGTGCAACTTCACGTCGCAAAAGATAGGAAGACCAAACTCTGCTATCCGGCGCACCGTGTCGGGCCCAGGTCCCATGAACAACTCAAGGCCCACCTTGAACCCACCGACGTGCTCCTTCAATAGCGAAGCCAAGCCGAACGCTTCATCAGACGTTGGTACGTCGAGGGCCACGAGAATTGGGTTCGCTACCAGAAAATCACTCCGTTCGTAAGGTCAGCCATCCGATGGACACCATTGTTCTGGCACCACCGATCGACCCATCGTAGGATCGCCTTTGCGCAACGGGGACGCTCGAAGTGAACAGTACCCAAGCCAACTGCGTTGGCTCCAGCGAGAAGATACTCGATCACGTCCTCACCAGACCGGACGCCGCCGGTACCCACAATGGGTACGTTTGGGAGCCTCTCGCGCACTTGCATTACACATCGCAGCGAGATCGGCTTAAGGCCCGCCCCTGAATACCCTCCCATGGTTCCCGACAAGAGCGGTCGGCGAGTTGAGATGTCGACCCCAGCTCCGTAGGCGGTGTTGGTGAGCACCAGCCAGTCAGCTCCTGCGAGATGAGCTGCCTCAGCCACGTCACTGACGTCCATGGCATTGGGAGACAGTTTGGCCCCTATGGGGACCGCTACTTCTGCCCTGACTGCAGCAACCACGTCGGCCGTTAGTTTGGGCGAGAGCGCCCACATCTCACCCGTCTCCAGATTTGGACAGGACAGGTTGAGTTCCACAGCGGCAACGCCGGCCCCAACGAGGCCCCTTGCGACCTCAACAAACTCCTCGACGGAAGTGCCCACAGCCGATCCCCACAACGAGGTAGGGACGTCGACTACACCGGGACCGTAAAGCGCGGCCCACTGTCCAATCCCAGGGTTCTGAATTCCTATTCCGTTGAGCATGCCAACGCTTGTTGGGCCCATGCGGGGCGCGGGCCTCCCCTCCCATGCCGTGGCAGACACTGACTTTGCTACCGCAGCGCCGTAATAGGAAAAGTCGATAACCTGAGTGGCATCCACCACACTCGCAACCGTCCCCGAAGCAGCCACGAGGGGGGTAGCCAGAGATAGCGGCCCGAGCTGCACTGCGGTGTCCATCACGCCAACCAATCTTGCAGACTCTTCACTTCGAACACCCGCTCAGGTCCAAACTGCAGGCTCCCCACAGTCGCCAACGCACCCTCGATGGTCGTAATACACGGGATACCAGCCCGCTGGGCAGCCGTCCGAATCAAACGGCCATCCGATCGAGCTTGTTGGCCGCGAGGCGTGTTCACCACCATGTCGATGTCGCCACGCTCGATCCAGTCCAAAGTGTTGCCTGCCCCATCGCTGAGCTTGGGGATCGGAATCGACGTCACCCCGTTTGCCTTCAGGAACGCAGACGTCCCTTCTGTGCTCACGAGCGAGAGCCCGAGCTGTTGCAAGGCTCTGGCCGCTTCGAGGCCACGGTCCTTATCACGATCTGCCAGCGAGAAGAACACGTTGCCTTTGTCAGGAAGTTGCATACCTGCCGCCAGCATCGCCTTTGAGAACGCAACCTCATGAGAGTCCGAGATCCCCATCACTTCTCCTGTCGAACGCATCTCGGGACCCAAGATGATGTCTTCGTCGGGGAACCTAGACCACGGGAGAACCGCTTCTTTTACTGCCGAGAAGCTCTGTTGGCGCTCTCGGAGTACTCCACTAGCTCGCAGGGTGTCGAGGCTTTCCCCCATCATGACTCGAGTCGCAATCTTTGCCAATGGAATACCGGTTGCTTTTGAGATGAAAGGAACGGTACGGGAGCCTCGAGGGTTGGCCTCCAGTACAAAGACATTGTCCCGGCGCACCGCGAACTGGATATTGATAAGACCTCGGACCCCCAACCCGTTGGCCAGTTTCTCGGTGTCAGCCACGATACGTGCGTGGGCCGCAGTGCTCAGCGTGGGCGGCGGAGTCACACACGCTGAGTCGCCCGAATGAACACCGGCCTCTTCAACGTGTTCCATGACGCCGCCAATGAGAAGTTCCGTCCCGTCGTAGATGGCGTCCACATCTACTTCCACAGCAGACTCCAAGAAGCGATCCAGAAGCAAGGGGCCGTTAGAGAAGTCGATACCGAACTTGGTTTTCATATCTGCCAAATACTCAGAGAGTCCATCGTATCCGTAGACCACGCGCATCCCCTTGCCTCCAAGGACATACGACGGGCGTACCAGCACCGGGAAACCGATTCTTTCGGCCACCTCGGCTGCCTCATCGGCTGTGATCGCTGTTCCGTGAGCCGGTTGGAGCACTCCCAACTTCTTACAGAGATCGCTGAAGAGTTGGCGGTCCTCAGCTGCGTCGATTGATTCAGGACTTGTCCCGGCGATGGGGACGCCAGCCTCGGCCAGAGCGTTGGCCAAGCCCAGCGGTGTCTGTCCTCCCAGCTGAACAATGACGCCAACAGGATTTTCAGACGCGACAACCCCGAGCACATCTTCAACGGTGAGCGGTTCAAAGTAGAGGCGATCAGATGTGTCGTAATCGGTGGAAACCGTCTCTGGATTGCAATTGAGCATCACTGATTCATACCCCGCATCCTTGAGTGCGAATGCAGCGTGTACACAGCAGTAGTCAAACTCAATGCCTTGCCCTATTCGATTGGGGCCCGATCCCAGCACAAGAACAGTCGGCTTGTCGGCAGGCGGAACCTCTGACTCGTCCTCAAACGTTGAGTAGAAGTAGGGCGTAGTGGCAGAGAATTCAGCGGCACAGGTATCAACGGTCTTGTAGGTCCGCTCAATCCCCCAACCCCCACGTAGCTCGGCGACGAACTGTCGGGGGCGCTGCCAAAGGTATCCGATCTGCTCGTCAGAGAACCCTGTCCGCTTGGCCAATTCGACCACATCCCGAGCTTGAAGATCGCCAGCGGCGCCTAGGAGCGCTGACTCGGCAAGTGCTCCTCGGACTTCGACGATTCCTGCGATTTCATTGACGAACCACGGATCGTACTTGGTTAAGTCGACGACTTCTCGGACAGAAATCCCTACTCGCAGGGCTTCTCCAACAGCGTAGATCCGGTCCGGTGTTGGTGTGGACAACGCCTCTTTGAGGGCCCGGGTCGATAGTGCTCGCAGTTCCAACTCGGCCGGATCTGCGTTAAGACCCATTCTCCCTGTCTCGAGCGAGCGGAGCGCCTTCTGTAAGGCCTCTTGGAAGGTCCGACCTAGTGCCATCGCCTCCCCAACGCTCTGCATGGACGTTCCGAGGACTCCGCTCGCCGATGGGAACTTAGAGAACTCGAATCGAGGGACCTTCACGACCACGTAATCCAGAGCAGGTTCGAAACTAGCGGGTGTCTTTTTGGTGATGTCATTGCTGATCTCATCAAGCGTGAACCCAACAGCCAGCAATGCCGCGATCTTGGCGATCGGAAAGCCGGTTGCTTTGGAAGCCAGCGCCGACGAGCGAGAGACCCTTGGGTTCATCTCTATGACTATCCGGCGACCGGTCTGGGGATCAACGGCGAATTGCACGTTCGATCCGCCCGTCTCAACGCCGATCGCCCGCAGCACCATGATCGCCTCGTCGCGCATCTCTTGATATTCACGATCCGTCAGGGTTTGGATCGGAGCCACAGTGATGCTGTCCCCCGTGTGGACGCCCATGGCATCGAGGTTCTCGATGGAGCACACGATGACCGCGTTGTCAGCCTTGTCGCGCATCACCTCAAGCTCGAACTCCTTCCAGCCTAAGACCGACTCTTCGACCAGGATCTCGCCAATCGGAGAGGCGGCTAGACCGATCGCTGCCTTGTCCTGAAACTCCGTTTCGTCGAGAGCGACACCTGTCCCCTCTCCCCCCAGGATGAAAGACGGCCTGATCATGACTGGGTAGCCAATGGCCCGTGCTGCGACGAGGGCAGTGTCCATATCGGTGGCGTATTCACCTTCGGCGACGGCGATCCCCACAGCCTCCATCGTCTCCTTGAAGAGACCTCGGTCTTCAGCCTTCTTGATCGATTCAATTCCCGCCCCGATCAGCTCCACACCCCACTTCTCGAAGACCCCACGATCAGCAAGCTCCATCGTGACATTCAAAGCCGTTTGGCCCCCAAGCGTGGGCAAGACCGCGTCAGGGCGCTCCTTTGCAATAATCTGTTCGATCACTTCGGGAGTTATGGGCTCTATGTATGTCGCGTCCGAGAACTCGGGATCTGTCATGATCGTGGCCGGGTTCGAGTTCACGAGTAGGACGCGGTAGCCCTCATCTCGCAAGACTCGAACCGCCTGAGTACCCGAGTAGTCGAACTCGCAGGCCTGACCGATCACGATAGGTCCCGAACCGATGACAAGGATGCTCTTGAGGTCCGCTCGCTTGGCCATCTAGAACCCCATCAAACGGTCGAAGTCGTCAAAGAGGGCGAGGGCATCTTGGGGGCCCGGCGCCGCTTCGGGGTGGTATTGGACGCTAAACGCCGGGACATCGAGGCAACGAAGGCCCTCTAACGTTCCGTCGTTGAGGTTCTGATGAGTGGGGATAGCCGCACCTGCCACGGTGCTGAAGGCCTCTGGGAGGTCTGCTGGGCGCGCAATTCCTGAGTGAGGCGCGGTCGCCGACTCGGAGGTCAGCGACCAGGGATCGACGCAGAAACCGTGGTTTTGGGATGTGATCGCGACAGTCCCATCCAGAAGATTCCTCACTGGGTGGTTTCCTCCGTGGTGGCCAAATCCGAGCTTGTAGGTGCTGCCCCCGAGTGCCAGTCCAAGTAGCTGATGTCCTAGACATATTCCGAAGATCGGGACCACACCAAGGAGCTGTCGAATAGTGGAAATCGGACCTTCGAGTGGCTCGGGGTCGCCGGGCCCGTTCGACAAGAACAGTCCGGTGGGATTCAGGTCCCTCACTGCCTGGGGCGAAGTGCTTGACGGGAGGACCCAGACGTCATGCCCATGGTTGTTGAGATGACGCACGATGTCGCGCTTGATACCTAGGTCGAGCGCCGCTACCAGCCCCTTCTTTGGGCCTCTGGCTTCACTGAAGTATGGCTCTGTGGTGCTTACAGCGCTGACCAGGTCCGTGCCGACCATTCCTTCCAGACCGGCAGCCAGTTCCTTGAGCTCTCGCTCGTCGTGGGACGCGCTCATGACAATCGGCTGGGCTCCGCGGTCTCGAAGGTGACGGGTAAGACGTCGAGTGTCGAGATCAGCAACGGCCACAACGTTTTGTTCCAAAAAGAAGTCCGACAGCGAGCCCTGAGCACGCCAGCTTGAGGTGCTTCGGGTCATGGCTCTCATGATGACACCAGAAGCGAACACCCGATCAGCTTGATCGTCCTCTGGCGTTACCCCATAGTTACCGATCTGCGGACTTGTCATGACCACCACCTGACCCGCGTACGAAGGGTCCGTGAAGATCTCCTGATATCCGCTCATGGCAGTGTTGAACACTGCTTCGCCAGTCGCGACACCATCGGCCCCGACGAAGTTGCACCGGAACACCGTCCCGTCTTTGAGCACCGCAAGAGCGTTCACGATGTGGCCTTCTGGTAAGTCACGACGCCCCTGAGCATCGTGAGCTGCACTCGGCCGGTGAGTGGCTTGCCGGCCCATGGTGTGTTCGATGATTTGCTGGCTCCATGACGAGGCACCACCCACTCCTCAGTTGGGTCGAACACCACGAGATTGGCAACGGTCCCTAGATCCACCCACTGACCGTGAGCGGCCGCGCCAAGTATCTCGGCGGGGGCCACCGACATTCTCTCAAAGAAGGCACGTGACTCGAGTCCCACAGCATCGTTAACGACTCCTGCAGCCGTCTCGAGCCCGATGACTCCACGAGGCGCCTCTTCGAACGGCACCTCCTTCTCGTTTGCTGAATGTGGAGCGTGGTCGGTGGCTACGCAATCGATCACTCCGGACCGGAGACCCGCAACGAGGGCAACCACATCAGACTCGTCGCGCAAGGGAGGGTACATTTTGGCGCTCCCGCTCATTCCAAGGACAAGCGTGTGGTCGAGCGCCAAATGATGAGGACACACTTCAGCGGTGACTGGTAGACCCTTATCCTTAGCGGCAGCCACCAGCGCTACCGAGCCAGCGGTAGAGACGTGTTGGACGTGATATCTGCAGCCAGTGAGTTCGACCAGTTGGAGGTCGCGGGCGATGATGACTTCTTCAGCGACTGATGGGAGGCCCGAAATCCCGAGTTGACTGGAGATCACGCCCTCGTGCATATGCCCACCAGCGGCAAGACCTGAATCCTCTGCGTGCTGGGCGACGATGCCACCTCTAGCCTGGAGATACTCCATCGCTCGACGCAGCAACCCGGCGTCGGCGACCGAGTCCCCATCGTCGGAAAAGATCCGCACCCCTGCGTCCCACAGATCATCGAGGTGAGCAAGCGCCTTGCCATCTCGACCCTCGGTAAGTGCTCCAGCCACGAAGACGTCACACAAGCCGACCTCGGCACCTCTGTTCGTGATGTGTTCAGCAAGATACCCTGCATCAATTGCAGGAGTTGTGTTAGGCATTGCTACCACTGCTCCAAAACCTCCTGCAGCCGCGGCTGCAGAGCCTGAAGCCACATCCTCTTTCCATTCCTGGCCGGGTTCGCGGAAGTGGACGTGAAGATCGACAAAAGAGGGACCCACCCAGCAGCCGGAGGCATCGATCGAGATCTCGCCCGTGAGATCATCACCAACAGCGGTCACAACACCGTCCTCGATGACGATGTCGGCCGTGGTTGAGCCATCTGAGGTCATGACAAGGCCGTTCTTCACCACGATGCTGCTCATTGCTCACCTCCTAGAAGCGAAAACAATACCGCCATGCGCACGGCAACACCGTTGCGTACTTGGGTGGTAATAAGCGAGCGCGGGCCGTCGGCGACAGAGGCCGCAATCTCCACTCCTCTGTTCATAGGGCCAGGATGCAACACCACAGCCTCGGCCTTGAGTCGTTTGGCTCTAGCTGAAGTGACCCCGAAACGCTTCACGTACTCAGCTATGGATGGAAAGCCCGATCCGGCGCCTCGTTCCTGCTGAATGCGCAAGGTGTACAAGACATCAAGATCATGGAGGAGTCCATCGAGATCCGATGTTGTCTCAACATTCCAACTGTCGAGGGTTGGGGGCAAGAGGGTCCGCGGCGCAATCAGGGTGACCTTGGCGCCGAGTGCCGTGAAAGCGTCGATATCTGACCGTGCCACCCGAGAATGACGAATATCGCCAAGAATGCCTATATGCAGGCCGTCGAGAGACCCGAACCGCTGTCGGATTGCCAACGCATCTAGGAGACCTTGGGTGGGATGGTGATGTGCTCCGTCTCCAGCATTGACAACCGGAATACCGGTCCAATCGGCAACCCTCCAGGGAGCTCCGGTTGCCTTGTGGCGTACCACCATCGCGTCGGGGCCCATGGCCAAGACTGTCTTTGCTGTGTCCTTGAGACTCTCGCCTTTGGAAACACTCGAACCCGAAGGAGAAAAGGAGAGCGTGTCAGCTGAAAGAGCCTTAGCGGCCCGGTCAAAACTCAGCTTCGTTCGAGTGGAAGGCTCAAAGAACATCATCGCCACCGTCTTGCCACGCAGCGCAGGCACTTTGGGGATGGGCCGATCCAAGACTTCAAGGAAGTTCTGGGCTGAGTCCAAGAGACCCGTGATCTCCACGGCGTTCATATCCTCCAGGGTCAACAAGCTCATGATCCGGCCTCAATCCAGACGCCATCTTCGCCATCAATCTCCTCGATTCGAACCGTGACACGCTCTGCAGCGGACGTCGGCAAGTTCTTCCCCACATAGTCAGCTCGAATCGGAAGTTGCCGATGCCCTCGATCTACGAGGACAGCCAACTGCACTGTCTTGGGGCGTCCGAAGTCCGATAGTGCGTCGAGGGCCGCCCTAATGGTACGGCCTGTGTAGAGGACGTCGTCGACCAGGACCACGTTCTTGTCGTCGATTCCAGAAGGCACCGACGTGACCCCGAGTTCAGGAGTAGGCCTAGTCCCCAAGTCATCTCGGTACATGCCAATGTCGAGGGCGCCTACCGCAATGTCGTGATCTGCGATCTGAGCGAGGGCCCGGGACAAACGAGAGGAAAGGGGCACCCCTCGCGTGTGAATGCCGACAAGGACAACTGATTCGAGTCCTTGATTGTGCTCTACGATTTCGTGAGCGATGCGCCGTAGAGACCGAGCTATGTCGGCGCTGGAGAACACCTGCCTACCAGCAGAAGCCATGTCGAATCCTTCTCGGCCTCTCTGGACCGGATTAAAGAAGTACGGCGCCAACTTAGCACACGCAAGGTTGCCGCCTCGCTACTCGCGGCGGAGAGTCCGAGCGGCTTGACCCAACAAGCCGTTCACAAAGCCACTCGACTTGGCTGTAGAGAATGTTGTGGCGAGTCGAATCGCCTCAGCGATAACAACCGCGGTTGCCGTACTGGTGTGCAACAACTCAAACATGCCGATCTTGAGAATGGTTCGGTCAACAGCAGACATTCTGTCGACGGTCCAATTCTTGGCGAATCTATCAATCTCGACGACGAGCGCCTGATCGTGTTCGAGGACACCGCTCACGATGCGAGCAGCCTTACCGGTGAGTTCTGAGGTCACCGCGTCAGGTCTACGCTGTTCAATTTCGTACAGCGCCTGTAGCGCTTCGTCGCGAGCCTCTGCCATGGTCTCAGACCCGTGTCATGTACTCGCCGTTGCGAGTATCAATCTTCAGCTTCTCGCCCGTCTCTATAAACAACGGAACATTCACCACCAAGCCGGTTTCCATGGTCACCGGTTTCGTCCCCCCCGAGACCCGATCACCCTTCACACCCGGCTCGGCGTATTGGACCTCGAGCACCACCGACGAAGGCAAGTCAACCCCAATAGGGGTACCTTCGTACATCGAGAGGATGACGGTGTCACCATCGACCAGGAACGGAGCCGCTTCTTCGCACAGATCGACAGACACCGCCATCTGGCTGTAGTCCTCCAGGTCCATGAAATGGAATCCGAGGTCATCCTGGAAGAGGTACTGAAAGTCTCGCTTGTCGACAATGGCCCGATCCACGTTCTCGTCGGCGCGGAACGTTCGCTCCATCACCTGACCAGTAGCGAGCTTTTTAAGCTTCATCTTCACAAACGCCTTGCCTTTGCCCGGCTTCACGTGGTTGTATTCGACGATACTGAAGAGCCCATCGTGCAGGGAGAGAGCCATGCCTGGCCGGACGTCATTGGTTGAAATCATGGTTTCTCCGTGAGCTCAGAAGGCCTACTCTGGCCGGCCGAAGTGTACTCCGATTCGACCTAGACCTAAACCTAAACCTGAACCCGCCCCTTTGCGTCTTGAGCCTGGTGGCTCTCTCGGGTTGCCTATCCGTTATCCCCCTACGTCCTAGTTGTCGCAGAGAAAATTGGGGCGACGTAAGCCTGCAGCTACTTGGCTCCAATCGCTTGCATGCCTAGCAGCAGCTCTTCGTCGGTCACTACCTCCACAACTGGATTCCCAACGCCTCGCAGCAGGACCATCCTAACTCCCTCGACAGTGCGCTTTTTGTCCAGCCGAACTAGCGGCAACAGGTCCTCAGCCGAAGTCCCCTCGACACCGATTGGGAGGCCTAGCTGCTGCAATCGTTGGCGGTGCTCGGACTCGAGTTCGCTTCCGTATCGAGCGTCGGCAATCGCGGCGGCAGCCACCATCCCAACAGCAACAGCCTCCCCGTGGCTCACTCCGACGGCCATCTCGACGGCATGGCCGATGGTGTGGCCATAGTTCAAGGTCGCTCGTCGCCCGCTCTCTCGAAGGTCCTCAGCCACAACCTCGGCCTTGTAGCGAACACACCGTTCCACCATTTCAGCAAGACGCTCCGGATCACCCACCATGTCCACCAGACCCTGATCGGATATGTATCCCGTCTTGACAGCTTCGGCATAGCCTTCGACCAAGATTGCTGTCGGGAGCGCGTCAAGCGTGTCGAAATCAATCACGATTCGCCGCGGATGGGAGAACACTCCTACGAGGTTCTTCCCTCCCACATTGAGGCCCGTCTTGCCCCCGATTGCTGCATCTACGGCGCCTGTGAGTGTGGTGGTCACGTAGACCACCTCAATGCCACGAAGCCACGTCGCTCCTACAAAACCACCGAGATCAGTTACAGAGCCCCCACCCACTGCTACCAGCGTGTCGCCACGTCCGATGTGGTGTTGCTCCAGCCAGTCGTAGACGCGCCCTGCAGACCCAAGTGTCTTGGCCGCCTCACCATCGGGGAGGACGAGACTCGCTACTTCGAGCCCCATCTCGGCTAGACGAACCGCCACGTTGGCGGCTATCTCAACGGAACCGGGTTGGCTGAGTACCGCCACGCGCAACCGGTCCGGTCGCGGGTCCAATACCGACAGACTATTGCGCCCGAGCAAGATTTCTGAACCACCGGGGATCTGGATCAACGTTGCCATGCGTCCAGTATGGTCTGAGCGACCTGGGCCTTGGTGCTTCCGTCGGTCTCAACAACAATGTCAGCAACGCTGGCGTAGATCGCCGTTCTCTCATCAAGCAGCGTGGAAACGGTACCGGTGCCTCCTGCAAGAAGCGGTCTTGGCGCTCCTCCAGCTGTCCTTCGAACTAGCTCATCTACCGTCACCTGGAGCCACACAACAGTTCCTTTTTGCATGCATGAACGGCTTGAGGCCGCGAGCACGGCTCCACCCCCGGTCGCCACGATGGAAGGCTTTCCGTCGGCCGCCTCAGCTATAGCGGAGCGTTCCCACTTCCGAAAGACCGGTTCTCCTTGGGCGAACAACGCTGGGATGGTCTCACCCGATTGCTCCACAATCAAGGCGTCAGTGTCGATGAAGGGGAGGCCAGTGACCGAAGCCAAGATCGCTCCCACTGAGCTCTTGCCCGAGCCCATCATGCCGATGAGCCACAACATCAGTACTGCTCGATCCGCTTGCGGTATCGCTTCATTGACATCTGGAAGTCTTCCACTGTGTCGCCCCCAAGCATTCGCTGCAGCTCTTGGGCCACAGTGACGGCGACAACCTGTTCGGCAACAACGCCTCCCGCCGGAACGGCGCAAACATCAGAACGCTCCCTCAGCGCTGCCTCCGGCTCCTTGGTTCGCACGTCGACGGTGTCGAGTGCTCGCATCAACGTCGAAATCGGCTTGAGGTGCGCCCGTACCCGCAGAGGTTGACCTGTCGTCATCCCTCCCTCGGTGCCGCCAGCACGATCAGTCTTTCGCTCAAAACCGTCGTTGTAGTAAATCTCGTCGTGTGCTGAAGAACCACGCCGTTTGGCTGTCTGAGTCCCATCGCCAACCTCCACAGCTTTGACCGACTGAATGGACATCAGAGCCTCTGCCAATCTCGCATCGAGCTTGCGATCGAACTGTACGTGAGAACCAACCCCTGCCGGGAGTCCGTAGACGAGTACCTCCACAACCCCACCAAGCGTATCTCGGTCCTTCTTCGCTGCATCGATTTCGTTCACCATGGCTACCGAAGCAGCCTCGTCAAAGCAGCGGACCGGGTTGCTATCTACGATGGGGAGATCCTGGGGGCTCGGTACCCGTTGCGTCTGGGCCCCCACTGACCCGATTTGCACCACATGAGACAAGACGGAGACGCCCACGGTGCCGAGGAGCTGTTTCGCGACATACCCCGCGACTGTGCGGGCTGCTGTTTCACGAGCTGACGACCTCTCCAAGATGTCTCGAGCGTCGTAAGTGTTGTACTTCAACATGCCAGAAAGGTCGGCGTGACCCGGACGTGGAGCTGTCAGAGTCCGTTGAGGGTCACCCGGCTCAGCTGACATATCTTGTGACCATCGCGGCCACTCAGTGTTGCGAATGAGCACAGCGATGGGGCTGCCAAGTGTTTCGCCGTGGCGGATCCCGCCGACAATCTCGACCGCATCCTTCTCGATTTTCATACGGTTACCGCGACCATGACCAGCCCGACGCCGAGCCAGCTCTTCGCCGAGCCCTACAGCAGTGAAGGTTAGATGGGCCGGAGCGCCTTCTACGATGGTGGTCAGAGCAGGCCCATGGGACTCCCCCGCCGTGAGATATCTCAGCATGAACGTGGATAGTACCCAACCCGAGTCGTTCTACGACTTCTTTGTTGGCGGCTAGCCCGAGGCCTACTTGAGGATGGCCTGTCCGGCGCTCGCTGTGAACGTGTTGTCACCGTACTTGAACACTCCCGAGGCTTCATTTGTCACGTTGCCCGCGGTGTCCATCTCAGCTTCGGTGAGTGAAACCACCATGAACGGTCCGGCGAACTCATCGCCGACTCCCACCGAATAGTCAACGCCATCAATGGTGACGTCGGCTCGAAGAACGCCGCTGACATCCTTCACCGTGCCAAGCGTGAACGACGTCCGTACTGTGGCAGTCGAGCCCGACCCTCCAGTCAAAGTACCCGAACCGGAACCGGTATTGGCATTCACCAGAGGCAGGAACGGGTCCCGCGGCGGGGTGACCTGGATAGAATTGGAAAGGCGGACCCCTTCAGCCAAAGCTGCCGGCGCAGGAACTGCCGCAACCACTTCTGGGCGCTCGCCCTGTATTGGGGCTGCTTGTGAGACGCCAAGAATGCTGGGCGCGAGCGCCCACCACGCAGTAGCAAGGCCCAAACCAAGCAGAAGCACTGCAACAACCGCCGCGGTGCCCGAGGAGCGATGTGAACTATGTGCTGCCATGACTACTGATCCTCCGTTGCTGGTTCTTCGGCCGCAGCCTCTTCTTCATCGTTCACCACTACCAGGCTGACATCGCCAGTGGTGAACGCTGTGGCATTGATGCTCGCTGTCAACGTAACGAGTCCGTTCTCGCCAACTACGGGGCTGAATGAAGCCGACTCAATCCGGATCACGCGGTCCATCTCTTCCATAGAGTGGAGGTAGCCAAGGAGTTCGAAGTAGTTTCCTTCGATCTGAAGACCGAACCGGACTTCGCTGTATACGCCATCGTCAGTGTCAGCCGGAGCACCAAACGACACACCT
>CAXMPE010000041.1:0-15030 GCA_964195245.1 uncultured Verrucomicrobiales bacterium
TGCCTCTTCAAGCACGATAAGGCCGAGCCCGGTCTTGCCTGACCCGGTCATTCCAACGATGACCCCGTGGGTGGTGAAGTGATGGGACTCGTACAGGATCGACTCACCGGTGCGGTCCCCGCTCTTGGGGTCGAGCACGCCGCCGAGAAACAATTCTCCTTGACCGATCTCTACCATGAACTTTCCTTGACGTTGGGCAAAACTGGAGTGTATCGCCGGCACCGAAGTGTGTCCGGTGTCATGGTGGCGGGGCGTAACTCGCCTCCGACGGTTCGCCGTCGTCGAAGCTGATTGCCCAAATCGAAGCTTTTTCGCCTTGGTAGCTTGAGTTGAGCTTGAGGCCGTCTGAGAGGAGCGATCTCAAGATTGCCGGCACGATGTTTCCGTGGGTGCTCAATACAACCCGCTCTTGCTTGGCCTCTTCGATAAGAGATCGGAACGCCTTTTCAGTCCCGGTTTCAGCAAGTCCCTTGTGCCTCTCAATCTTGATCCCAAGTCTCTTGGAAAGGGGAGCAAGCGTCTCAACGCACCGATCGTAGGGTGAGGAAACGAGGCGGGTGATCCCAGCATGTTGGAGGCGCTTGGCCAGAGTCTTTGCCTGACGTTGACCCTTGGGCGAGAGGCCCCGGACACGATCGTCACCGATCCATCTGGTCCGGTCTCCGGCGTGGGCGTGCCGGACGAGGAACAATAGGGGATTGTCTGTCAGATACGACTTGGGCACCAACCGAACGAGTTCTTGATCGTGAGAGTAAGTGAGCAGTTGTCTGGCCTGCTTTTTTGACAGCCATCTGACTTCATCGACCTCGGAATTCGCCCGAAACCGGCCACCAATCCGTTCCATGGCCCAATAGTCGACGTGCTTGTTCTTTCCAGAAGGGAGGATGTATTGGGTGCTTCCAAGATGTTCGTGAGCGAAGCACACGAACCCTGTCTCTTCTTGCACCTCACGCAGCGCTGCTGCCAAAGGGGTCTCCCCAGACTCGAGGTGTCCTTTGGGGAGGGTCCAGTCGTCATATCGTGGGCGGTGCGACACCAAGACCTGAAGTCCCTTCTTGCGGTGCGCTCGCACCACGACTCCCCCCGCAGTGAGATCCAAAGTCTTGTTCGCCATGGGCGCGAGCTTACCCGTCCGCGGGGTCCAAGCTGCTGCTGTTGCACAAGGATCTACCTATGATCGGGGCATGCTGATCGCCCTTTCACCCGCCAAGTCTCTTGACTTCACGTCGCCGCTTCCTACCAAGAAATCCTCGGTCCCTGAAAGTCTTGAGCGATCGCAGGAGCTAGTTGACCTTCTTGCAAGGAAGACCCCGAAGGAGCTGCAGGAAATGATGGGCCTGTCGGAGAACCTCGCCCAACTCAACTGGGATCGGTTCCAGGAGTGGAGCAAAGACGCTGGCACCGACAACGGGCGCCCGGCCATGCTGGCCTTTACCGGTGACGTCTATCAAGGCATGGATGTGAAACAGTTCACCGAGCGCGACTTCACTCATGCACAGAAGCACATTCGGATTCTCTCTGGGCTACATGGCGTTCTCAAACCGCTCGATTTGATCCAGCCTTATCGATTGGAGATGGGGTCGAGCCTAAGGAACTCGGCCGGGAAGGACCTCTACGCTTTTTGGCGTCCCGAGGTGACCGCCCGGCTCAACGCAGACCTAGCCCAAACGTCTCCCAAACTGCTCGTTAACCTCGCATCGAATGAGTACTTCTCCGCAGTTAATGCCAGCGACATCGACGCTCCCATCGTGACACCCGTGTTCAAGGATCTGAAGAATGGCGAGTACAAGGTCATTAGTTTCTACGCCAAGAAGGCTCGAGGCGCCATGGCGGCATGGCTGGTAAGAAACAGGATCAAGACCGTCAAGGGCTTGCAAGGATTCGACGGTATGGGGTACAAGTTCAGCCTCGAGCTCTCCACCAAGAGCGCACCAGTGTTTCTGAGGGACCCAGCTTCCTACAGCAGCTAGTTCGTCACTCCGAGACGCAGAATTCGTTGCCCTCCACGTCAGCCATCACAGTCCAGGTGAAGCCAGGTATTTCATGGGTGTCGACTTGACGACCTCCCAACGCCTCTAGCCGGGCTATCTCTGATTCCCGGTTTTCGGTGCTGATATCGAGGTGCATTCGATTCTTGACTTCTTTCGATTCCGGCACTTTGGCGAACGCCAGCTTGATGCCCCCCTGGCCCGCTGTGAGTCTCACGAATTCGCCCCAATCATTCTCGATCTCGAGAGACAATACGGAGGCCCAGAACGTTGCGACCGTCAGCGGATCCTCGCAATCGAATGTGATGTGACCGATACTTGGCACTGAGCTCATTGGTTTCTCCTCAGGTGGGTATAGGGCAAAGATACCCATCGTTCTCGATGCGGGGCCCCAGCAGCGCGGTTTAGGGTGGCCTAACGCGATTGTTGGAGGTGTGCCATGGGGACGTCATTAGATATTGGATACGTTCTTCCGGTCCTCGACGACCCCGCCTCGGGAGAGACCCACCGGTGGTCTGAGCTGAGGGGCTTGGCCCAACGAGCCGAGGAAGTTGGCTTTGACACCGTTTGGGTGGCCGACGAGTTCCGTTGGGATGTTCCGTCCTGGGAGGGCTCAACAGGATGGTGGGAGTGTGTAGCGATTACAGGAGCCTTGGCAGCGTCTACCCAGACAGTCGCCGTTGGGACTTGGGTGTTGTCGGCGCTCCATCGCAACGTGGGCCTTACTGCCAACGTGGTTGAGACGTTGGATGAGATCAGCGATGGCCGATTCATCTTCGGGTTCGGCGCTGGCCATGCTGGTGCGGTCTCTCGAGGATTCGGCTACCCGGATGACAAATTGGTCTCCAGATATGAAGAGGCCCTGCAGGTGATTCTGCCGCTCCTTCGAGATGGTGCCGTTGATTTCTCAGGCACATTCCAAAAGGGGGAAGGCGCAATGGCTGTGCCGAGAGGTCCGAGCAATGGAAAGATTCCGGTGCTGTTGGGCGGCCACGGCCCGAGGACTATGAGGATCGCTGCTCAGTACGGTGATATCTGGAGCGCGTTCGTTACTGGCAGTTCGCAACCCGAAGCCTTCGCTGACATGATGCAGGGGATAGAGGAAGCGTGCCAAGCGGTAGGTCGTGATCCATCCACCATTGGGAAGTCTGTGGGCGTCTATGTGCAACCCACCGAGGTGACCGTTCCGCCAGCCTTAGGCTTCGAGGACATGATTTCTGGGTCTGTGGACGAAATGGTCGACACCTTGGGCAGGTTTGCTGAGATGGGCTTTACGAGCGTAGAACTGCTGACTTGGCCCTTCGATATGCGGTCCGTTGAAGCGCTAGCCCCGGTAATCGCACAGGTGAAGAGCTAGACGCAGTTTCAAGGCCAAGCGGGTCGCTACGCTCTTTGACATGATCCGCATCAACCCACTCGTTGCTGAAATAGTCCCCTACGTCGGCGGGCGTCCCATCGAGGAAGTGGCTCGGGAGTTCGGGATTGACGAGGTCATCAAGCTGGCCTCGAATGAGTGTCCTGTCCCACCTTTCCCAGAAGTGACTGCTGTGATCGCTGAGCTTGCGAGCAAGGTCAATCGCTACCCAGATAGCAACTGCTACTTACTCACGAAGGCAGCAAGCCGGGCGCTATCCATCCCCGAAGAAAACCTGTGGTTTGGTGCCGGGTCGAGCAGTCTCCTTCGGGAGATTGCCAACTCAGTTGGTGGAGTGGGTACGTCGGCCGTGTTCGCCGATCCGGCGTTTGCCCTGTACAAGATCATCACCTGGATGGCTAGCGCCCGTCCAATAGCGGTCCCGGTTGATCAAGATCACGGGCACGACTTCGAGGCAATGCTCAACGAGATCGATGAAACGACGACCATCGTGTACATCTGTAATCCAAACAACCCGACGGGCACCATGGCCGACGCCGACGCGGTCGATGCGTTCATCTCATCCGTGCCTCCCGACGTATTGGTGGTAGTGGATGAGGCGTACAACGACTTCGCCGACAACTTCCGCTCTGCGATCCCTCACGCCTTGGAGCGGGACAACGTGGTGGTGCTGCGTACGTTCTCCAAGATCTATGGCCTGGCGGGGCTAAGGATTGGCTTCGCCGTAGCGAATGCGGCTGTCCTGACCGAGTTGCGGAAGTCTCAGTCGCCGTTCACAGTGACCCAACTCGCTCAGGATGCTGCCATTGAAGCCCTCAAGTATCCCAATCGGGTCGAGGAGCGACGGACGGCCAACGCTGCTGGTCGATCCCTCATAGCCAGCCGCCTAAAAGAGGCCGGCCTAGACGTCGCAGAATCGCAGACGAACTTCGTGTACTTCCATCTCGGCGACGAGCAGGAACGAGTCAACCAGGCTCTCCTAGAGAAGGGCGTCATCATTCGTATGTTTGGTGCCGGCTGGGCCCGCATATCCGTTGGTACAGAGGGCGAGAACCAGCGTGCGGTCGAGTCGATAGCAGCCCTATTAGCCCTGTAGTTTCAGTATCATCTTCTCGCACTCTTCCGTACTCCAGAGGTCACCATGCTCCGCACCGTCTCAGTTCTGTCCACGCTCGTTCGAAAGGCCCCTTGGGTAGTAATCGCGCTTGTTTTCATCATTACCGGAGTGCTGGGGGCGTTCGCCGGGCAGGCCGAGCTTGCTGACGATCAGGAGGGGTTTGCCCCTGATGCTCCCGAGCTAGAGGCCTCCGGAAGGATTCCCGACCTCTTCGGCGAGGAATCTGCCGGCTCTGTCATGCAGATCATCATCGGCTCCGAGGGTGGCGACGTGATAACGGCTGAAGGACGCGAAACAGTGGCGCTCGTTACTGCTGCCGTTGAGAGCTCTGCAGTCGCAGATCGCCTCCAAAGCCAGCCAGGGCAGGGATCGAGTCTTTCATTCTTCGCACCGCTTGACGGTGCCGCTGGAGCCGGGCCGACACTTCAGGTCATCGTTTCGAGCGACGGAGGCGATGTGTTCACGGCCGAGGGGTACGCGCTGACCCAAGCTGTCACGGGTGCTGCCTTCCAATCGGCCATCGCTCCAAAACTCTCTGTAGAAAACCCCGAGATGCCTCCCGTACTTTCCTATCTTGCACCCGTCTCAGCGCCCCCTTCGCCGACCCCCACCGTCTCGGTGATGGTCACGAGCGCGGACGGAGATGTGGTCAGCCAAGGTGGTTTGCAGGCATCGCTGGGGATCTCGAACGCATTGTTCTCCTCCGAGCTTGCTTCGGTTCTTGCCGTGGACGACCCCCAGACTCCGCCGGTGCTCTCTTTCCTCATGCCGGTCGAAGGTGGCGTTAACCAAGGCTCCGTCCCTTCAGATGCTGATACACCAACGGTCAAGGCAGCCTACGAGAACGGGCTTGGGCAACTGCCTCCCGAGCTGGTTCCTGTGCTTGGCCAGCTCCTCTCAGCAGACAAGACTGACTCGCCGCTTCGCGCGGCCAACGGTCTTGTCGTTCTCAACCTTGTCGCCCCTCTCGTTGCTGAGCAAGAGGCCGCCCTCGCCGACCTCCTCAATACGGTCGAAGTTGCCGATGGATTCACCCTGACGCTGCTCCCGTCTCAGTACACAACCACTGACCAGCTCAAAGCTGGCTATCTGGCCAACTCCGCCTTCCTGCCGGCTGAGTTCGCTGGTTTCTTGCCTTTCCTGTCTTCCAACGACGCAGATCTCTCGGTTCCGTCGGCTGCGAAGGGCACGGTGGTCTTCAACCTCACCGAACCTCCCACCGACGAAGAGTTGCTTGCGTTCGGAGCCGTGTTGGAGTCCCTTTCGGTTCCTGACGGGTACCACCTTTCGAGCTCCAATCCTGACCCGACAACCGACGAACTCAAGGCCGCTTATGTGGATGCCCTTGCTTTTGTTCCAGCAGAGCAGTCTGGTCTTATCACACAGCTGGTTGCATCGAGCGCGGACCTTGAGACAGGTACCGCCTCTCACGGACTGATGCTCGTGTTTCTGAGCACACCCGGTGCGGACGAACTGGTGGAGTACACCGACGACCTTGTTTCGCTGGCTGACGCGCTATCGGAGTTGGATCTCCCAGCGGGCTATTCGGCTTCGCCGTTCGCCTTTGAGCTGCTGTTCGGCGACGACTCGTTTAACGATGAGATTGCCCGCATCTTCCAGTTGGCCTTTTTGATCATCGTTGGCATTCTCCTGCTGGTGTATTGGCTTAAGCCAAAGGGAGATCTCAAGTGGGGACGCTCCTTGCGGCGTACGCTCGCTGATACCTCGCTAACTCTGCTCACCATCGTCATGGCTATTGCCTGGATGCAGGGCATCGGGGTCCTCCTGAGCCCAACGTATCTGGACTTCATTGGCCACTCTTCTTCGATGGCGCAGATTCTCCCCATTCTGCTCATCGGGCTGGGCGTTGACTACGCGATTCACCTGACGTCGCGCTATCGCGAGGAGGTTGGATCAAATGGTGTGAAGCCGGCCATCAATATCTCGATCAAGACGGTAGGCGTGGCCCTAGTGCTCGCAACCATCACGACAATGGTTGGGTTCCTCACCAACCTGGTCAGCCCTGTGCCTGCTCTGGTGGACTTTGGTGTACTCGCCGCTGCGGGCATCCTGGTCTCGTTCCTTCTCATGCTCACCTTTGTTCCAGCAGTTCGCCAATTGCTCGACTCCAGAGCAGAACGCAAGGGCGTTCTTCCAGCAGTCGATCTCGCTACCTCCGAAGACCGGATACTGAATCGTGTTATCGGAAAAACGGCCGTTATCGCCGAGAAATTCGCTTGGGGAGCTGTGATTGCTGCAGTGGTCCTTGCCGGAGTAGGGGAGTTCGGCCGGCAGCAGCTCGATACCACGTTCTCCTTCACTGACTTCATCCCTTCGGACAACCCACTCATCGACACGTTGGACACGCTTTCCAACGAGTTTGGTGGAGGGTTTGGCGAGACGACGTTGGTGCTGATAGAAGGCGACGTCAGCTCTGCTGCTGTACACAACGCCGGGGTTGAGGCTTTGGCGGCCCTAGACAGTACGCGAGACGTTCTCTTGTTCGCTGGCCAGGCGGCCTCATCACCTTTGGCGCTCATCGATAGCCTCATCAACCCTGCGCTCATCACTTTCAACCCCGAAGTGGCCGCAGTTGCAGCAGAGATGGGCGTCGACGCGGACTTGCGCGTTCCCGCCGGTGCTGACCTATCAGCCCTGTACGACGTGATCCAGGCAGTTGATCCGGCTGGGTACTCGGGTGTGATTCACGAGACCAATGGCGTGCAAGATGCTGCGCTCTGGACGATCAATACTCAGGCTGGAGACCTTAGGGTTAGCCCACTACGTGCTGGATTGGCCGACGCCTTCGCGCCTATCGTTGCCACCGGAGTGGACGTGGTTGCAACGTCCCAGAACATTATCGGCGACGTGGTGGTGAACTCCCTGCGATCGTCCCAAGTGCAGTCCCTAGTTATCACGCTGCTAGCGGCAACGTTGATCCTGATGACCAACTTCTGGTTCGAATCACGGCGGCCAATGCTTGGCGTCATTACCATCGTTCCGGTTGGGCTTGTGGTGCTCCTGACCTTCGGGATGATGGCGCTCACCGGGATTCCGTTCGGGCCGGTAACCGCAACGATATCGGCGCTTGCCATAGGCATTGGTGTTCCGTACACAATTCACATCACGCACCGCTTCCTTGAGGACAAAGAGCGACTTGGCAACACTGAAGAGGCCATCCGCTCGACCATGCTGCACACTGGCAGCGCACTGGCCGGGTCCGCGCTCACAACAATCGCTGGGTTCGGGGTACTGATTACCTCCACGCTCGTGCCGTTCCAGCAGTTTGGAGCTGTAACTGCCTACGCCATCGGCTTTGCTCTCATGGTCTCGATCCTGATTCTTCCCTCGTTCCTCGTCCTTTGGGATCGGTGGCATGAGAATCGGGGGCAGGTATCGGTGCCCGAGCATGCGCAAGAGGCCAACCCCCTCTAGTCTCGGTGTATGGCCACCGTTACCCGAACTGACATACTCGACGCAGCCGGACGACTCTTCGCTGAGCGGGGGTATCACGGGACGTCCATGCGTGATCTCGGCAACGAGGTAGGTCTTGTGGGTTCGTCTATCTACTCACACGTAAGCTCGAAGGCTGAGATCCTCACTGAGGTCATCGATAAGGGTGCGAAGCTGTTTCAGGCCTCAGCCGACGCAGCACTCACCGCGCCGGTCTCAGCTCCGGCGAAGCTCGAGCTGCTGATATCGGGTCACATTGATGTGGTCATGGACCATGCCAATGAGGTGAAGACGTTTCTGAACGAATCCCGTTTTCTCGCTGCTGATCAGCGAGCGGTTCCGCTCGAGCAACGCAACACCTATGAAGCAGCGTTTCGATCAGTGTTTGCCGAGGGAGCGGAGGCAGGAGACTTCAAGTCGCTCGATCCTGTGATCACTTCAATCCTCACTCTTTCTATCCTCAACGCGATAGAGCGATGGTTTCGTGATGATGGACGCCTCGACAGAGGCGAGCTAACAGAGCGAATTGTAGAATTCACTATGGCGAGCTTGGAGAGGGAATAGACATGTCAACACTGAAAGAGTTTTGCAAGATCAGCGGGCAGTTGGAGTTCAACATGGTGGGCAAAACCCCTAGCGGGCTTCGCATCGATGTTCCGTTCACCGGCGTGGCTACCAGCGAGCACTGGGAGGGAGAGCGGGCGGTGACAGGGACAGATCACGTCTTGATCCGCAAGGATGGACATGCGGTGCTCGACATCAGAGCTCGCATTGGCGATGGCCGAGACGTGATCTGGTATTCCGCGACGGGTGTCTCACGTCCGGGGGATCGCCAAGGCCTTCTGTACCCACAGGAACTGATTGTGTTCGAGACAGGGTCCGAAGAGTTCGCCTACCTCAACGGCTCGGTGGCGGTTGCGACGGGCACCGCCGACGGCGGCAGCCTCGAGCTCACGGTCTATCTCGTCGAGTGAACACTCGCTAGATCTGAGGTGGACCGATGAGACCGGTGTTGGCGGGTAATAGCCCAATTGCTGCGGCTCATAGAGGGAGCCGAGAATTGTGGCCGGAGAACACCATGCCGGCGTTTCAGGGCGCGGTAGATCTTGGCTTCAACTGGATAGAAACTGATCTTCACCTCACTAGTGATGGTGTCTTGATGACGTTCCACGACGATACGTTGGACCGGTGTACTGACCAATTAGGACAGATTGGCGAGCGATCTGCTGCCGACCTGAAGAACGCTAACGCTGGCCATGAGTTCTCGATTGACGATGACTACCCATATCGGGAGGAGCGGGTGCCGATCCCGACGCTCGAGGAAGTGGTGACGAGTTTTCCCTCCGTTAACTTCATCCTCGATATGAAGGCGCCCGGTCTCGAACGGCACCTCGTCGAGTTCATCCTTGAGCACTCGTTGCAGGATCGGGTGATAGTCGGTGCTTTCAACGATGGACGTATCAAGACGTTCCGAAGACTTACCAAGGGGAGTGTCGCGACCTCCTCGGGCCCGCTTGAAACGATCAAGGTTCGGGCCAAGGCCTGGGCGAAGCTCCCGGCGAAAACACGAGCCGACGCGTTCCAGGTTCCCGTCAAGATGGGTATCAAAGTGGTTGACGCATCATTCGTTGCAGCTGCACACAAGGCCGACAAACACGTCCATGTCTGGACGATCAATGAGCGCGCTGAAATGGAACGGCTGCTTGACCTGGGTGTTGATGGACTCATTACGGACAGGCCCGATACGTTGGCAGAGGTCTTCGGAGACCGAGGCCTGAGTTTGTGACTTCCCAAGCCTTCCTCGATGGGTTAGCTGCGATCGTCGGTTCGAGCCATGTTCTCACCGGAAGCGACGTGTCGAGCAGGCAAGCAGGCGGCCTCAAACCAACACCGTTGGCCGCGGGTGCGCTTGTCCGGCCCGCAGACACGGTGGAGACGTCTGCAGTGATGAAGCTGTGTTACTCCCAAGGAGTCGCTGTTGTTCCAAGCGGCGGTAATACCGGCCTGGTCGGCGGAACGCAGGCTGGGCCAGGTGAAATAGCGCTTTCAGTTGAGCGAATGAGAACCATCGAGCCGGTTGATATCTCCAACCGAGCCATGACCGTGGGATCGGGAGTAGTGCTTGAACAGGCGCAAGAGGCCGCAGCAGCAGACGGGCTCCTCTTCCCCGTTGACTTGGGAGCCCGGGGCTCAGCGATGGTTGGCGGGCTCATTGCCACCAACGCCGGAGGCAATGGAGTCTTGCGCTACGGCATGATGCGAGACAACGTCCTTGGGATAGAGGCCGTGTTGGCCGACGGCACGGTGATCTCAGACATGAACCTGATGGTGAAGAACAACACAGGGTTCGATCTCAGGCAGATTTTCGTGGGGTCAGAGGGCACCTTGGGAATCATCACGAGAGCTGTTCTCCGGCTCCGCCCCTCTCCCCGGTCGCGTAACACAGCCTTTGTGGCATGTCCGAGCTTCGGTGCCATGACCAAGTTGCTGAGCTTTGTCGAAGCCGAGCTTGGAGGCGGGCTATCAGCCTTCGAGGCCATGTGGGATGAGTTCTATCAACTCATCGCCGTCGAGAGCGGCCAACACGTAGCTCCCTTCGATTCGCCACATCCGTTCTATGTATTGGTGGAAGCTCACGGGGGGCATCAACGGCGCGATGGAGAACGGTTCCTCGAGATGCTGGGAGAGGCCGAACAGCTTGGACTCATCGCTGATGCTGTGGTGGCCTATTCCCAAGCCGATAGAGATCGGCTGTGGGCGATACGTGATGACATCCCGTCTCTATTGAGACTGCTTGGGACTCGGTTTGCGTACGACGTGTCGCTATCGCTTGATGAAATGGAGGGCTACCTCGATCGCGTGTTTGAGCGGACCAAGTCATTGTTCCCCGATGCTCGGCTGGTCGTGTTCGGCCATCTCGGTGATGGCAATCTGCACGTCACCCTCAAGATTTCAGCTGAGAGCGATGCAGCCAAATTGGCTGTTGACTTGATCGTGTACGAGGAACTGCGCGGGGGTTCAATTTCAGCCGAACACGGAATAGGAATCGACAAGCTTCCCTTCCTCCACTTCTCTCGATCGCCGCAAGAGCTGGCTCTGATGCGAACCATCAAGGCAGCCCTCGACCCGAAGAACATTCTGAGTCCAGGAAGAGTCATACCCAAGCCCAACTAGAACTAGAACTAGAACTAGAACTAGAACTAGAACTAGAACTAGAACTAGAACTAGAACAGACACCCCCCGAACTCGCCGTTGAACCAGGTTGGGGCTCGGGATTGGCCCTCGTCGAGGTTTTAGTTTTAGTTCTAGTCCTAGTTCTGATTGGGCTGTTGACTACTCTTTCCCCAATTCACGTGGGGAGTTTCAGTGCAACGGGTATTTTCAGGGATGCAGCCAACCGGAGGGGTCCATCTGGGCAACTATGTCGGTGCGCTGAAGAACTGGGTTGGGATGCAGGACGAGTACGACTGTATTTACACAGTTGTGGGCTTTCATGCGATAACGGTTCCGGTCGATCCTAAGGTTCTGAGAGCCCAACGGCTGTATCTCGCCAAGGCTGTGATGGCAGTGGGCGTTGATCCTGACAAGAGCCTCTTCTACTACCAGTCGGCGGTCCCGCAACATCTTGAACTCAGCTGGTACTTAGGAGTGGACACACCCCTAGGTGCGCTCAATCGGATGACACAGTTCAAAGAGAAATCAGAAAATGTGGGCGAGCGCCTAGGGCTTTACTCCTATCCAGTCCTGCAAGCCGCTGACATCCTGATCCACAAGGCCAACGCCGTGCCGGTGGGCGAGGATCAAACACAGCACCTGGAACTGACCCGAGATATAGCCAAGCGATTCAACGGTAGGTATGGCGACACGTTCCCTGTGCCTGAGCGGATCACCCCAAAGGTTGGTGGGCGAGTGATGTCTCTACAGAGCCCCAACAACAAGATGTCAAAGTCCGACCCGAACCCAAACGGGGTCGTTGGCCTGTTCGACGAACCTGCCGTTCTGATGAAGAAGTTCAAGCGGGCAGTCACTGATTCAGGTGCAAGCGTTCATATGGACTGGAAAGAGAAGCCGGGTGTATCGAACCTCTTGGAGATCATGTCGGTGCTCACCGGGCGTGATATCGACGCTCTGGTGGAGGAGTTTGCTGGCCAGCAATACGGTCACCTCAAGGTGGCGGTGGGAGAGGCTGTGGTTGAGGCGTTCTCCCCGTTTAGGGAACGGTTTGAGGCTCTTGACGACGGTGAGGTGGAAGAGGTCATGGCCAGAAACGCCGAGAAGGCGCGTGGGATGGCCGAGGAAACCCTGGTTGAAGTCCGGAGCAAGATGGGGCTCTAAGCCGCCGGGTTCAAGAGGAAGTAGGAGAGCACAAACAGGGCGCTCCATCCCGAATGAATGAAGAAGCCGAGACCGATCCTGCCGGTCCTCTCTCTAGCCACGCCAGTAACGATGCCAAATAGGGTTGCAGCAAGGAAGGTTGCCACCGCTCGGCGTTGCCAATCGCTGACGCTGGCGTCTACCCACAACAACTGAGCGGCCCCGTAGATGACTGCTGATCCGATCAGGGTGACTCGAGAACCCCATATTCGCCTGAACGCAGCGTAGAGAACACCGCGAAAGAGCACCTCTTCTGCGAGCGGCAGCACTACCACCAGCGCAATGATCGCCACCACCATCTCACCGCCAATCGATAGGGTGAGGAGTCGGTCTGCAAGCGGGCTGGGCAACTCCTCAAGCCCAGACGTTATAGGCAGCCTGACGGCGTCAACTGCGAACGCGACAGGGATAGCAAAGAGGAACCCGAGTCGGTCCTTGGCCAAAATGGGAAGCCCAAAGTGTTCACTTGTTGGATTGCGCCTTGTGACAACAGCAAAGATCCCGAGCGCCGCGCCAAGGGCCTCTAGCGGCAGCCCCGCCAAGACGATGTCCAGAGGCTGGCCGGCAGCCTTGGCCACGGCTGTGACCGCTGCGATGACGACCGCATACACCCCGTAGCCCAGTATGAAATCGGTGAACCTGAAGGGGTTGTCGTGGCCCCTAAAGGGGCTGTCGTGGCCCCTGAAGGGGTTGTCGTGGCCCCGGATCTCGTCTTCGCTCACAGCAAAGCCTCGGGGCCGAACAAGAGCATCGCGGTGACCAGGCCGTTCCAACCGGCATGGATGAATATGGGAAGCCCTATGGCTCCTGTGTACTCACGAGCCCATCCGAGGAATAGGGACAGGATGAAGATGCCGCCCACCGTAGCCGCCACCTCGAGCCCCATTTGGGTGGATCCCGGGTCGATGTTCAAAGCATGCACTACCGCGAAGATGAGGGCGCTGCCAAGCACTGAGCCAACCGCCCCCAGCCGGCGGCGGAGTGCGGGTTGCAAGAGCCCCCGAAAGATGAGTTCCTCCATGATGGGGATGAGGATGATGATGCCGAGCCCAGCGGCAACCAGCCCAACGATGCCGTCGATGTCTTCAAGAGAATTGGTCACCAGATTGTTGCTCTCGGTCAGTTGGGAAGACAAAGGGAGCAGGATGAGGGTTACGACGATGAGTAGGGGTAGCCCTGTTGCCAACCCCCAGGAGTACTTCCATTCGATGGGGAATCCGAAGGCCTTCCATGACGTTTGTCGTCGAAGTTTGACCGAGACCAGCCCCACGGCGTAGCCGACCGCTTGTAGCGGCAGCCAGAACGTGAACTCCCCAAAGTCGCGCTCGGTATAGGCAGCTAGAGAGGCGCCAATCCCTATCACGATTGTGGAAACCAGGTACACGAGTAGGAAGTCCGTGATCCTGAATGGTGTCGATCCAAGGTCCACCTTCGCTGGCTCTAGATCGTTGAGTTCGCTCGGTCCCATAGGGGTGGTACGGTAGCGACTTCCACAAGACGAGCGATCGAGGGATCACGTGGCGGCGCCAACAGAATCATTCGGCCAGGCTTCAACCACAATCGGCCAGAAGGTGCTGGTTATGGACTTTGGGGCCCAATACGCACAGCTGATCGCTCGCCGCGTCAGAGAAGCCAACGTCTTCTCCGAGATTGTTTCTCGAGAGATCACAGCTGCCGAAGTAGAACGCCGAGCACCTATTGGGGTCATACTGTCTGGTGGACCCGCATCGGTGTTTGCCGAGGGGTCCTACTCGATCGACCCCGACATCTTCGGCCTCGGCATTCCGATCTTGGGCATCTGCTACGGACATCAACTCATGGCACAGGCCTTGGGTGGAATCGTCACCGAAACCGGGGTAGGCGAGTATGGCAAGGCAGAACTGTCCGTGACGGCTGACGGCTGCCTGTTCGAAGGTCTCCCCCGAAGCCAGACCGTGTGGATGAGTCACAAGGACTCGGTCTCGGCTGTGCCTGATGGCTTCGTCGCTCTAGCCAGCAGCCCAGAAGCCGAGATTGCGGCCATGGCCGACGAATCTCGCAACCTATTCGGTGTCCAATTCCACCCCGAAGTCGTGCACACACCCTATGGAACGGCGGTGATCGAGAGGTTCCTGAACGAGGTGTGCGGATCCTCCAGGAGCTGGGATAACAGCTCGATCATCGAACGTTCAATAGCCGCCATCAAGGAGACTGTTGGTGGGGAGAGAGTCATTTGCGGCCTGTCGGGTGGAGTCGATTCTTCTGTCGCCGCCGCTTTGGTTCAGATGGCAGTTGGGCAGCAACTCACCTGTATTTTTGTTGACAATGGCCTCCTGCGCGAGGGGGAGGGAAATCAGGTGGAAACCACCTTTCGGGAGCATTTTGACGTCAATCTTGTTCATGTGAAGGCTGCTGAGCGATTCGTATCGGCGCTCGAGGGCGTGACCGACCCAGAGACGAAGCGCAAGATCATTGGTGAGACCTTCATCCGGATCTTCGAAGAAGAAGCTGAGAAGATTGAGGGAGCTGGCTTTCTGGTTCAAGGCACGCTTTACCCCGATGTGATCGAGTCGGGGAGTGAGTCCGCGGCGCTCATCAAGAGCCACCACAACGTAGGGGGGCTTCCCGATGACATGGAGTTTGCCCTCGTTGAGCCGCTGCGGGATTTGTTCAAGGATGAGGTCCGGGCCGTAGGTAGCGAGCTTGGCCTCCCCGACGACATTGTCTTGCGCCAACCGTTCCCT
>CAXMPE010000042.1:0-4663 GCA_964195245.1 uncultured Verrucomicrobiales bacterium
TGACAATCAATTGGAACCAATTCGGAACATGGCTCGATCGAACCACTCGATACCAAACAAGCCGCGAAACGGTCCCAGACAGCTAAACAGGGCCGAACTAGGAGGATTCGAAGCTGCTTCTATTCTCCCGAGCTGAGTTAGAACCACACCCAAGCTACAAACAACCAAATGGGCGAGCACCGGGCCAACACAGTCCGAGGACTGCCACACTGGGGTCCCTAACTCTCGAAGAAAAGCCTTTACGGCGAGCGTGCCTAGCTCTAGAGTCGAATCGTGGCCTTGACACATTCAGGGCCAGAAACGAGGAACATCATGAGACGCCCACCTGTCGTCGCACTACGAAAGGGGTTCATGCTCGCCCCATCCCCCACCGCTACCGACCCTGCGGCCCCGGAAGGAGAGTCTTGTGGACAAGCTTCGTAACTGGGTCGGATCACTCAGCGGGTTGGTCTCCGTCGCTACTTTGTTGATATGGGGCTCTACCGCGGATATGGATGCTGAACCCTCTGACTCGGCTAGCACCGTCCTTGCCGCACTGCGCGAGAACGCCGACGACACCCGCCGTGGCGTATGGATCATGTTGCTCGGTGTGGGCTTCCTTCTGTTCTTCTTGGCTTACCTCCGGGGCGAGTTACGAGACGGCGGAGCCGATTGGGCGGCGGACGCCTTCTTAGCCGGGGGAGTCATTCTGGCTGGTGCGTTCGTGGTCGTTGCGGCCTTTCAACAGATCGGAGTAGAGGCGGGACTCTACGGGCACACCGAGGTTGCACAGGGTGTCGTCGACTTCTTGTGGAACTCATCCCTCATCTTCGCTCCGGGCCTGTTAGCCGTTGGCCTAGCTGCTGCTGTGGCAAGCTTCGGCTATGGGGCGCTCCCGAAATGGCTTGGTGCCTTCGCAGCACTAGTTGCTTTGGGAGCCTTGGCTCCTTGGATAGGCATCCTCATCTTCGTTGCATGGGTCCTAGCAGCCAGTATCTCTGGCATCATCCAGGCCTCCAGCACGAATACCGCCGACTCTGCCTAAGAGTTCTGGGTTTGCAGCATTAGAGGTGGGCTGTTCATGCGAAGGGTGAACCTGAAGGTTGCGGAGTGTGCACCTGTCCTTGCAGCGGTGCAAGCGTTGTTCGTGCTCATGTCACTTGGTGATCGGCGCACGAGCCCGTCCCTCCGGTTCTTTGCTGCGATGGCCGTGTGTCTAGCGGTGACCTGCCTCGACTTGATCCGGCCCCATGGGCCCATGGGGCCGGCGTGATTGCGCGCTTCGGTTGGCTGTTGGCCATGTTCCTTGCGGTACTGACAGGATGCTCCACTCCATCTGAAACCCCCGGATTGGTCGATGTGGGCGAAGGACGATCGCTCTACCTGGCCTGTCAGGGAGAGGGGTCTCCAACGGTGGTCCTGGAAGGGGGAGGCATGGGCAACTCCAATAGCTGGAGTACCGTCCAGCCAGCGATTGCAGAGTTCACCCAGGTGTGCTCCTACGACCGAGCAGGCGAAGGCCACAGCAGTTCTCTGCCCGCCCACGACAGCTTCGAAGCGATGGTTCGTGAGCTGCATGCGCTTCTAGAGGCTGGGGGAATTCAGGGCCCTTATGTGGTCGTGGGCCATTCGTTTGGCGGACGATTGATCCCCCATTTCGCTGACCTGTACCCCAACGATGTGGTCGGGATGGTACTATTGGATCCCGGCCACGAAGATTTTACTGCCCGTGCGGAGGCGGCTTTAGCGCCTTTGGCGTGGCAGCAGTACTTGGAGGCCGGTGGCGGTCGAATCATCAGTTTCGAGGAAGCCCAAGGCCCCCGCGATCTGGGAGCACCAGGGGACTTTCCGCTGGTCGTAGTGTCAGCTGCTCACGCTATCGACCGGCCTGGTGTTTCGAGCGAAGTAAACGAAAAGCTTTACGACCTACTAGTCGGCTTGCATCGCGAGATGGTCGCCCTGTCACCCGATGGTACCCATATCATTGCTGAGGGCAGCGGCCACGGAATTCAGATCGATAGACCAGACCTTGTGGTGGACGTCATTCGACTGGTGGTTGAATCTGCGCGGGACGACGGCGCTTCTTGAACTCATCAGGCTGAGAGTCAAATGCAGCAGTTATAGGCACTGCCGAGCGTCAAGTTCGCTCTGGAGCCGGGATCGATGGCCCCGTTCTTCGAAAGGCCTTGACAAGCAGCAGCGTTGAGATGCCGAGTACCCACAGAAGGAAGACGCCTGTCGCCATTCCTGGTTCAAGCACCAATGGGATGAACGTAAGGCCAACACCAGCCCATCCTACGAACCTTGGTAGAAGTGAAGTTTGGATGATTGCGATGCCTGATGCCAGCACGTGTGCCGATGTGACAGGGGCGAGTACAGAGAGGATGTCGTATTCCATGAACACAATGACAGTGGCAATGACCGCACGGTCGCCTGTCAGAAGGCTGTGAAGGCCAGCTCGGACGAAAAGGACATCGAGAATCAGCAGGACCAAGGCCATCAGCCCTGCTGCGGACGCTACCGACGCCATCCACCGTGGGCGTCCGGTCTGATTAAGACGGATACCGAGATAGACCAGATAGAAGACCAGCAAGAACAGTCCGACCATGTAGACGCCCGTTCCGAGTGTGAGACGGTCTTTGTTTTGGCTGAAGATAAGGGCATTGCTGGCGTGCGTTATCCTGGTGCCTGCGCCCATGTTTACGATATCGGTCATCGTCATTCCGACCATAGTGAGGACCGCTCCCACCAGTCCCGCAAGGGGAGCTACAAACTGTTCGACCCGGCTGACTCCGCTAGTGGACATGTGAACCCCTCAGACTTCTAAGTGTGCTTTCTGCCGTTCTCTAAACGAGGCTACACCACGGCATTGGAGCCTGCCGATGGAGGCGGAGGCTTCGGCGGACGTCCTTTGGGGGTCCCTGCCATCACGTGAAGGGCCCAGATTCGAAGAAACCCTCCAGAAGCGGAGGGTTTCTTCGTGGTAGACCAAGTGACAATCAATTGGAACCAATTCGAAACATGGCTCCACCTAACAACCCGATACCAAAAAACCGGCAAGACGGCCGCAAAAGCCCAATCAGGGCGGCAATTATGAGGAGCCGAAGCCACTTCGAAACTCCCAAGCTGAGTTAGAACCACACCTGAGCTGTAACCGACCAATTGACGAGCACCGAGCGTAGGGTCTCCACGCTGACCAACCCGCGCGTAGAAGTGCCGTTATGTGCGGTTGCTGGTGTCTCCGTATGGGCCCGACTGGTAGACGAAGCGACTGAATTCTTCGATGTAGGGGTGAGTTGGGGCAGGCATGCGCTGGGTGAAACAGATGCCAGCAACATCCGCTTCTGGCGCTATCCAAGCAGCAGTTCCAGCCGCTCCCTCCCAACCATATTCACCTCTGCTTCTTGTTGGGTAGCCGGGTTCTGGCTTTTCAAGCAAGCGGAAACCGAGTCCGAAGACGGTGCCTGGTAGAGACCTGTCCGGGAAGCTGAGATGGACGTCTGGTGGTAGCTGATTGGTGCGCATCTGCCGGAGGGTCGTTTCGTCGATGATTCTCCGACCATGCCATTCGCCGCCCTTGATGAGCATCTGCATGAAGTTGGTGTAGTCGCCGAGAGTCGAGACTAGGCCACCTCCGCCCCCGAGAAGGTTGCGGGGTTGGGAGAAGCTGCCGGAAACCGGATCATCCGATACCACAAGGCCCGGGTTCATGTAGTCGAGAGGGTCCGTGCCCGAATACATGGTGACAAATCGGGCGTGCTTCTCTGGCGGCACATGAAACCCTGTGTCGACCATTTCGAGTGGCGAGAAAATCTCCGTTTCGAGGAACGTATCGAAACTTTCACCTGAGACGACCTCCACGAGATGGCCGACCACATCGGTAGCAGCGCTGTAACGCCACTGCGTACCGGGCTGAAACACGAGGGGTAGTTGCGCGAGACGTCGGCAAAAGTCTGCCAGCGGCTCGTCACTGGTACCCACCCCAGCCTCTCCGTAGCCACGGTCGATCACCGACTCAGGCTCCATAAACCCGTAGGAAAGACCCGCTGTATGGGATAGAAGGTGGCGAGGTGTGATCGAAAGTGCCGCAGGCACCGTCTCGCCCAACGAGGTCGCACCGTCTCTGAGAACACGCATGTCCGCGAAGTCAGGTAGGTACTTCTCGATGGGATCGTCAAGGTCGAAAAGTCCACGCTCGTGCAACAGCATCGCCGCCACCGACGTGATCAGCTTCGTATTCGAGTAGATGCGATGAATAGCATCCGCCCGCAGCGGCTCACCACTCTCAACATCCATGAACCCGAACAGACCCACATCGACAACATCATCACCGTGCAGCACCACCGTCGCTACACAAGAAAGCAACTCCTCGTCGACCCACCACTGCATCCTTCGATGCAACTCACCGAAATCATGACCGACCCGCTTTGTGACTAACGAAACCATCCCGAACCTTTCCACGAAACTCCCCGGATCATAGGCCTACGGCTGCCAACCTGTGGGCTGTATGTGGAGAGCCTCTGCTGCTTCGGCACAGATCTGAAGGAACCCTCCACAAAGCGGAGGGTTCCTTTCTTGTAGACCAAGTGATAGTCAATTGGAACCACTTCGAAACATGGCTCGACCTAACAACTCGATACCAAAGAAGCCAAAGAACGGCCGCAGGAGGCCAATGAAGAACGCA
>CAXMPE010000043.1:0-5194 GCA_964195245.1 uncultured Verrucomicrobiales bacterium
CTCACCGAAATAGGCCGTGCAAGGGCCAACAATGTTGAACAGTTTGGAGACCACGGTGGCCACGCCGTCGAAGTGACCAGGCCGGGTAGAACCCTCCCAGTCTTCTGCAAGCGAGCCAACACTCACCGTCGTGAGCACCTCACCGTGGGGGTACATCTCCTCACCCGATGGAGCAAAGATGATGTCGGCGCCGGCGCTATGGGCGAGTCGAGAATCGGTTTCCAGATCACGCGGATAGTTGAGGAGGTCAGCTTCCTCGCCGAACTGCAGCGGGTTCACAAAGATTGAGACGACGACAACATCGTTGACGGCTGCTGCGCTTAACACCAGTGCCTCATGGCCTGCGTGCAACCCACCCATCGTTGCGACGAAACCAACGGACCGGCCTTCAGCACGAACCGATTGCAGCAGCAGCCGCAATTCGTCGATACCCTTTACGATCTGAACTCCCATCAGGGAAGTCTACCCAAGCTGCATCGCCGGCTGGGAGCCCAGAATTCCAAATCGGCGGCGTCAGGGTGACCCTTAGGGGCCTAGGGGTATCTCAGGGTTTTGGTCGGGTCTCCCCCAATAGCGGGTTCTGCTTGGGAGTGGTCTACTTCTGTCTATGGAACAACCACCACAAAGCGGAGCCCCCGAAGAGAACATCGAAACCGGCGATACGCCGGCAACAGATGATCACACCCGGCCAGCCCGCCTAGAAAGAATCGAAGAAGGACGCTGGGTCGCTGGAGTCTCAACCGGCATCGCCTACTACTTCAACATCCCAGTTTGGCTCGTACGAGTCGCTTTCCTACTGATGATGACGGCAGGCGGTCTCGGCTTGGTCATGTACCTAGCAGGCGCAGTCTTGATCCCTCATGAGTCAGAGGAGCAGAGCCTGGTCATGCGCTGGGCAGATCAGCTAGAACGTCCGTCGCAGTGGATCGGTGCAGCGCTTGCTGTTCTCGGAGTCTCGATCTTCTTGGGGATCTTCACCGACATCGGTGGCGGCCTCATCTGGGTCCTCGCCCTGATCGGACTGGGCGTCATGCTGTTTCGTAACGATCCAACTGACACCCCTTCTCAGAAGGCCGTCGCTGAGACGACCGACGAGACGGGTGAATCTGAACCAGCGACCTCAGCGGCTCTTGTAGGAGCGACCAGCTCCCCAAAAGCACGCAGGGTGCGCGAACCAAAGGAGCGCAAGATGCGTGAACCAAAAGAACGTAAAGTACGCCCACCCCGCCCACACAGCAACCTTGGACGCTACACCGTCGCCACCGCATTTCTTGCGCTTTCGGCACTCGGAGCGGCTGACATCACGGATGTTATGACACCGTCGGCTCTTGACTACTTCGCGGTAGGACTCGGGATCACCGGTCTCGGTCTGTTGATCGGCACCGTCTGGGGACGGTCACGAGGGTTGATCCTCGTGGGTCTTCTCCTGACGCCAATTGTGTTCATCGGCTCGGTCGTTGAGCCACACATCGACGGAAACGACGGCCAATGGCGAATCAGCTCGGGCGGTCAATGGAGCGAATGGACAAGTGTTGACCATAGGGCCGACACTGAGACCATCGATATCACAACCCTCAGCGACGTCCACAGCTTCGACGCTAGCGTCGGCTCCTTCCACATCGACCTCACGGATACCGTGATCGATGAGGGAGCAACGCTACTGGTCGAGATGGCTGCAGGCGAGCTTGTGATCATCGTCCCCACTGACGTGCGGGTGCAGGCTAACGCCAGGGTGGTTGCAGGAGATGTAACCGTCTTCGGAGAGAATTCATCTGGCCTCGGGTTCATCGAAGTCAACGAAACAGCAGGTCCAAACCGCAGCGTCGAGTTATTCATCGATGTTGAACTCGGTGCCGGCGAAATCACTATCAAGCAGGGTTAGGAGCTCTCATGAAACAACATAACGCAGATTGGACGTCACTCATCTTTGGAGCAGCGTTCCTAGCTATCGCTGTCGTAGCACTCGCTCAGCAGTCTTTCGACCTTCAGATCAACGAAGTTTGGTTGGTTCCCGTCCTGGCGGCTGTCATCGGGATCGGCATCCTGGCCGGCGGACGTAAGAAGGCATTGCCGGACACCACAAGCGAAGAAGTCGCTGAAGTGGTTGAAACCGACATCCTCGACTGACCCAAGTATCCCCTAACCAAGAAGGCCCGGCTCTCAGGAGTCGGGCCTTCTTTTTTGGTTCAGAAATCCAGAAGGATGATGTGCAAGTGCTTAGGGCCGTGCACACCCTTTGTCAGGATCATTTCTATGTCGCCCGTTCTGCTCGGCCCCGATACGACTACCAGATTGCTGGAACCCTCCAACACCCTCCGGTTCCTGCGACTAAAACTCAGAAGAGACGAAAACAGTTTCGAGCGATCCAATAACGCTACATGCACTTCGGGAAGCAGAGAGGCTGTGCGAGGCCTGCCCGGACCGTGTTGTAGCAACACGCTCCCTGAGTAGGCCAAGCCGCCTAATGCTCCTGTGATACCGAGTCCGGCCCGCGCAATCTCAGCGTTGTCGGCCTTCCGATCAAACGCCTTGTCTGGGGGCGAAAGTGTGACTGGCTCAAGGCCGGCTAGTGACAGGAAGGGAGTGACACCTCGCACACCAAGATGCTGTGAATCCCACGCCGTGAACGTGCTCACTCCGTGGTGGGTGGCGATGTCCAACAGAAGCTGGCGGGCAGTGTCAGCTCGGTCCGCTTCGTGAACAACGCTTCCCACTGCTTCGGCTTCGGTCACAAAACGGTCGTGCCTGCTGTACAGACGAGGCAGCCGAACATCGGTTGGCGACACGTCCGGGAGCGAGGCTGTTTGAGTCGCAGCGGCAACACGGGCTAGAAAGGCGCTACGTTCCATCAGAACGCTCCTGCCACCGCTGTCGGAAAGTCCGCTCAGCAGGCTTTGGGAAGTCTCGAATCTTCGTCCAGCCACGCCCGGGACCGGGGATCGAAGAGATCCATTCGTCCCGAGAGGAGAGAAAGGCTGAGGCGAAACGAACCCTGTTCTCTGCCTTCTCCCACCGACTCTGATCTGTCGCCGCCCGGGCGTAGGCAGTGATTCCCTTACGTATCCAGAACGGCGCAGTACCGGCGTCCACTGTCTGAGCTCTCACGTGCTGCAGCATTCTCGGAATCTCGAGTCGCACCGGACAGACCTCCTCGCAGGCCCCGCAAAGCGTTGAGGCGTGGGCGAGTTCTCCCCACGGGTCGATCCCATGTAAGCCCGGAGTAACGACTGAACCTACGGGACCCGAGTAGACAGTCCCATAGCCATGGCCACCAATGGTCTGAAAGATAGGACAAATATTGAGACATGCTCCGCACCGAATACACCCGAGGATCTCGGCCGTCTCACCTGCCAAGATCGATGATCGACCATTGTCCACGATTATGACGTGGACCTGCTCGGGCCCATCAGCTGTCTCCGGGCCAGCCCCAGAGACAAAGTTGACGTAGGTGCCGAGGGCTTGGCCGGTGGCTGAGCGGGCCAGCACACTGAGGATGGTTGAAGCCTCTTCGAAGTTTGCAACTATTCGCTCCATGCCCATCACCACCACATGGATCCGAGGAGCGGTAGAAGTGAGTCGCCCGTTGCCCTCGTTTTCAACGAGACAAACGGTCCCTGAGTCAGCAATAGCGATGTTGCACCCTGTCACGCCCATATCAGCAGAAAGGAACTTCTCGCGAAGATGCGCTCTTGCAGTGGCATTCAACTCTTCAGGAACGTCGGAGTAGACAGTCCCAAGCTTGGAGGCAAACAACGCGCCTACGTCCTCTTTGGACTTGTGAATGATGGGCGCAACGATGTGCGAAGGCCTGTCGTTGTCGAGCTGGATGATGAACTCGCCCAGATCCGTCTCGACCACCTCGATCCCGTCCGACTCGAGCGCTTCGTTAAGGTCAATCTCCTCGGTCACCATGGACTTGCCTTTGACAACGAGGCCCACCCCTTCGGCCTTTGCCAATCTAGTGACGTAGTCATTCGCCTCTTGGGCATCAGAAGCGAAGAAGACCGTACCGCCTCGTCGCTCGAGGTTGGTTGCAAACTCGTCCAGTAGTTCCGGGAGGTTCTTGAGAGCCTCGATGCGTATATGCCGAGCGGCATCTCGCAGGTCGTCCATCGCTGGAAACTCTTCAGATGTGATCCGAAGGTCATTGATGGTCGTCATGGCCGACCGGATCTTCTCAGCCTTTGGCCGATCACCGATGGCGACAGCAATCCGCTCGGAGAAGGGATTCCTACTCATCTGGGTTCTCTGCTGTGACAGGCTCTAGGAGCTCCGCAATGTGGCTGAAGCCAACATCCATGCCGCGCCTGCGAGCACCGCCCTCAAGATGCATCAAACACCCAACGTCTCCTCCACAGACTGTTTGTGCGCCCGAGGCCTCTATGGCATCAAGTTTCCTGGCGAGGAGCTCACCTGACACATCACTTCGCTTCACCGAGAACACCCCACCGAAGCCACAGCACACTTCTGTCTCGGCTCCAAGATCCACTCGATCTGATGCGGCCAACAGCGCATCTGGTTGATGAGATATGCCCAGATTTCTCAGACCGTGACACGAAGGGTGATAGGCCACCGGGCCCTCGACAACGACTTCCTGACCAGAGACAACATCGTCGACGAGGAACTGCGTGAGTTCCTTCGTTCGGCTGGCGAGGGCTTCGGCTCTAAAGCCGTACTCCTCATCGTCTGCCAACAGTTCCGGGTAGTGGTGGACAATCATGTCGGTGCAAGAAGCCGACGGTACGACCACAGGGAGGTCGGTGTCCAGCAAGACATCAATGGTGTGTCTCGCCATCGCCGCAGCCTCACTATTGAAGCCCGCGTTGAACGCTGGCTGGCCGCAGCAAGTCTGCCCAGCAGCAAAGGACACGCCGCATCCAGCTGCTTCGAGAGACGAGACTGCAGCCTCCCCCACTTGGGGCGCCAGCACGTCGACTAGGCAGGTTACGAAGAGTTGCACTTCCATACGCGCACACTAGTCAACCCAAGCCCGGGACTAGGACTAGGACTAGAACTAGAACAAAACCTAAGACCAAAGCCAGCAGCAAGGCGAGAGGCGATGCCACTGCTTACCTGAGAGTCTTTTGGTTGGTTCGTGCGTGTCTCGGCATCTCCGGGCTTCAGTTCTGGTCATAGTTCTAGTCCTAGTTCGGGAAGGGGTACCCTTCCCGCATGGTGTTGGTGGATCTGGACA
>CAXMPE010000044.1:0-5043 GCA_964195245.1 uncultured Verrucomicrobiales bacterium
GCTCAAGGCCCTGTTCTTGGCTGCTGGCTACATCGTCCTTTTGATGTCTGTTAGCTATATCGAATCCGATCGGTATTACCAGGGGGAGTACTACTTCCTGCTGGTCTCTTCCATTCTCGGTTCTCTGGTCATGTCATCGGCCCGCGGCTTCATCGTGATGTTCATCGGCCTAGAGCTTGTGACAGCACCACTCTTCATGCTTGCTGGATGGCGCAAGGGTGACAAGCGATCCAATGAGGCCGCACTCAAGTACTTCCTACTTGGAGTTCTATCCGCGGCCATCCTCGGTTGGGGAATGTCGTTTGTGTTTGGTCTCACCGGTGAGGTCAGATTTGATGCTGTGGCTCAAGGGATGGCTCAGGCCGTCGGCGACAGCGCCACAAGGCCAGCAGCGATCGTGGCGATCCTCTTTGTGATTGCTGGCTTCGGTTTCAAGATCTCCGCGGTTCCGTTCCACTTCTGGGCACCAGACACCTACGAGGGAGCCCCCACACCAGTCACCGCGTACTTGGCTGTTTCTTCAAAGGCTGCTGGTTTTGTCGGCCTCATCGTCGTTGTCTATCGAGCGTTTGGAGCAGTGGGAGAGATCTGGGGGCCGACCTTGTGGCTCATGGCTGCGGTGTCCATGACGTTAGGGAACCTCACTGCCTTGAACCAGAAGAACATCGTGCGGATGTTGGCGTACTCGTCAGTGGCGCAGGGCGGGTTCATGCTCGTGCCTTTTGCTGCGGCCGCGGCTTCTGACGGAGCCATAGCGCCAGCTGCCGTCTCGGCGACGGTTGTGTATCTGGCTATCTATTTGTTTATGAACTTGGGAGCCTTTGCCTTCATCTTGGCCGCTTCCAAGCACACCAAGTCTGGCGATATCGAGAGTTACGCAGGACTCAGTTCGCGGGCACCTGGGTTGGCCGTACTCGGCGTTGTGTTCTTCTTCTCGCTTGCGGGAATCCCACCTTTGGCCGGCTGGTTTGCCAAATTCGTAATGTTCAGCACGGCAATAGGGGCGAAGAACACCTGGGGTTGGACCCTCGGGATCATCGCTGCAGTCAACGCGGTCATAGCGTTCTACTACTACGCCAAGGTCGTCAAGACGATGTGGTTTGATCAGGCGACTTCGGATGATGAGCCCGAAGGCGCTGTAGGCGGCTCTTTGAAGCTGGCGCTGGCACTCTGTGCTGTAGCCGTGTTTGTTCTCGGTGTACTGCCCGGTCTCGCATCCGCCATCGGTGATACAGCCGCCGAGCTTCTCGGCGGGTAGCCTCCTTCTTGGTCGAATCTGGCTCTTCTCTGAAGTCCTCAATTGTGGTGATGTGGGGCTGCCCCACGATTCATAAGCTCGATCCCAGCACGTTGCAAGGAACCATGGGAGGCTTCAACGCTGTAGAAGGGGGCGGTCCGAGGGTCGCCCCCTTTGTTTTGGTACGGGCCTGTTGTTAGGTAGGTTGGGGAAATGTCGGTGCTTCAAGAAATAGTGATGCAGATTCAGGATGGTGGGCCAATCCCTTTTGAGGTTTTCCATACTGCTGCTCTGTACGGTCCCGGCGGGTTCTACTCGTCGGACGCAATCCGCTCTTCCAAAGCTGGCGACTTCCTCACGAGCCCCGAGGTGAGCCCGTTGTTTGGCGAAACGCTGGCGGCGTTAGTGGAACAAGAAATCGAACGAGTTGGAGCCGATGGGTTCACATTGGTGGAGGTGGCTGGCGGGTCAGGGTCCCTACTTCAACCACTTCTGGAGAAGCTGGGAACCGTCGACTGTTGGGCTGTTGAGGTCAACCCAGCTGCTCGGCGCCAGCTCAGCAACTTGGTCAGCCGGGATCAAGTTATTTCGGACGTCTCAGCTCTTCCAAGAGAACTCAAAGGGGTAGTCATTGCCAATGAGTTGCTCGACAATCTGCCGGTGGCCATTGCAACCCGGACCGCAGAAAGCTGGCGCGAGCTTTGGGTGGGCGAGGAGGGCGGACGGCTGACCTTGGTCGATGCTCCTCCTCGACCTGAGGTCGTAGCTTGGTGCGACAGCTTTGGCCTTCCCTGCCCCGACGGGGGAGTCGTGGAGGTCCAGCTCGCAGCATCCGATTGGGTGGGTGAAATGGTGAGGAGGCTGGGTTCGGGGACGCTGGTGCTGATTGATTACGGAGAAGAGACTGAGAACCTCGAGTCGAGGAGATCGGACGGAACGCTACGTACTTATCGATCTCACCGTCGTGACGCCCATCCGCTTGATGCCCCTGGCACGGCGGACATAACAGCCGATGTGAACTTCACTGCCATGGGCCAGGCAGCTGTTGATGCCGGCGGGGCGGTGGAGCTTCTGCGACAGGACGAGTTCTTGGGTCGCTTGGGGCTGCGCAGCGCCCTCAGTAGCCTACGAAGGGGCGCACTTCAGGCAGCAAAGGATGGAGACACGATGTTGCAGCTTCGTTTGAAGTCCGAGGCAAGGGCCGTTGAGACGCTGATGGCTCCAAGGGGCCTTGGGGAGTTCAAAGTTCTTCTGGTCACGAAGTAACCAAAAGGTTCCGCTTTCAGCGGATCCCGCGTCTGCATGCGCGTCCGCATCAGCAACCCAAGATCCCAAGAAAGCGGATCCCTCCTATCCTTCTGACATGAGTTTCAATCGGCTCTTGGTTCTCGGAATGACTCTTGCCCTACTCGCTGCAGCGTGTGGGGGTTGGGGGGTTGCGGACGCGGATGCTGATGCAGACGCGGGATCCGCTGAAGGCGGATCCTCGGGGTTGGGCTTTGCTGATGTTGACGCTGACGCGGGTCCCTCCGGTACTGTGCCCCTCGTGAAAAGTACCAAGCCCAGTGTTCCTTCCGGAACCAGTTCGGGAGACCTCATGACGACAAGCGAAGTGATGGAGGATCTTGCCGCGCGTCGGGGAGTGCCCCTCGATGCAGTGGTGTTGGTGTCAGAACAGCAGGTCACTTGGCCGAGCGGGGCGCTGGGTTGCCCGCAGGCTGGAATGAGTTACACCCAAGCGCTCGTCCCGGGCGGGCGGATCGTTTTGAAGGTGAATGATATGAACTTCTTCTATCACTCCGGCCGCACCGGAGCCTTTTTCTACTGCGAGAACCCGCTGTCTGGCTCGCTGGAGCATCCCGATGCCTAGGGGGATTGGACGGAAGGTAGCCGGTGGCGTGTTGGTGGTCATCCTCTTGTGGCTGGGGAGCCTGGCTTTGGGTTACGCAGGTCCAACCGAGATTGCTGGAGACTGGGAACTAGTGGAAGCGGTCGTCGAAAATGGCTACCAGGACTTGGTGGAAGACTTCCTCACTGACCGCGAGGTGATTGTTGAGTTCGACGGAGGAGAGCTGATGATGACTGGACCCTGTAACACTCAGACCTCTCGCTTCTTCAGAGTCGGCGATCGAGTGGTTTCGGTTCCTGGGTTTGTGACTACACGGCTGTGCCACAAGGAGGGGATGACCAGTCGAGAGATCGATCGTGTGGACGGCGTGGTACATGGTCCGGCCCATTGGTTGTCGAAGGTGGTATTCGATGAGAATGCCAAGACGTTCACGTGGTCTCGCGGCGATGTGGTGTTGACCTTCGTTGAGGCAACACTTGCCGATGACTCTTAGGCTCCTTCGACCTCGTTGCGTTGGTTAACAACCTAGAAACGACTCTCACATCAAGAGCTACAAGAGGTATCGTTCTCCCCATGAACTTCTGGAACCAAGCAACTGACATCGCCGAAGCCGATACCGGTCCTCGAACTGAGCCCACCTTTTACGTCCCGAACGAGCACTACGTCAGCGGGAACCCTCTACAAGGACCGTTCCCGAAGGACACCCAGACTGTGTACATCGCCATGGGTTGCTTCTGGGGTGCCGAGCGGTTGTTCTGGCAGTTGGAGGGCGTCTACTCGACAGCCGCCGGCTACCAAGGCGGCTTCGCACCTTTCCCCACCTACTCCGAGACCTGCTCGGGGACCACCGGCCACGCCGAGGCCGTACAGATTATCTATCGCCCTTCTGAGATCTCTCTCTCGGAGATTCTGAAGGTGTTCTGGGAGGAGCACGACCCTACCCAGGGCATGCGCCAGGGGAACGATGTTGGCAGTCAGTATCGGTCCGCGGTCTTTACGACTACTGAGCAACAATTGTCCGAGGTGCTTGCCAGCAAGGAAGCCTTCGAAGCTGGTGTGATGGCTGCGGGCTATCCGCCTATCACTACTGAGATCGGCCCTGCTGATACGTTTTACTATGCCGAGGAGTACCACCAGCAGTACTTAGCGAAGAACCCCGGTGGGTACTGTGGGCTTAAGGGGACTGGCGTTACTTGTTCAGTGTGAAGTGAACCACAACAACAACAACAGATAGCCAACTGGCGTCCAGACTCTGGCGCCGGGGGTTGGGTTTGGGCGCACCCCAAGTTGCTATTGGAATCTCTTGGCCGCTCTGGCTTTGGCTTTTGCTGCTTCTAATTCTCGATTCTTGGGTGGGGCCGAGGTTTCGAGACCGGCTATCAAATCACCGGTGATGTGGGCGATTTGATCGACGGCAAGATCGAACACCGATTGGTTGATTTTCGACGGCTGCGTGGCTCCACTGACCTTTCGCACGTACTGGAGAGCAGCTGCCGAGATCTCACCGGAGGTTGCTGGCGGCTGATAGTTGTTTAGAGGTTTGATATTCCGACACATGCCCAGAGGGTAGCAACTGGAGTTGGGGGGTAGCCCGAGCTCGAGTATCAGTTCGACGGGGTCGAGCCCGCTCCGACTACAGCTGACGCTTTCAGCAGCCGATGAACTTCTCTACACTGCCATCGCCAGACAGGCGAGCACACAGGAAAGGTCGGCTATGCAAACGGTACGCTACCGCTCGGCAAAGGTCATGGTTGCTGTCTTGAGTCTCAGCTTGTTCGCGCTGGCTCAACCAACCTTGGCGAGCAGTTCCGAGAGTATTGACCCGGGCGGACCGCATTTTCTCGCCGTACAGGCTGAGCTGTCTGACCTTGGGTTTTACCGAGGTGACCTAGACGGCACTAACAATGCCGCTCTGAAGGCAGCCGTTCTCGCGTTTCACAAAGCAACCGGTGCTCAG
>CAXMPE010000045.1:0-8893 GCA_964195245.1 uncultured Verrucomicrobiales bacterium
TCGAAGATCACCGCGTCGGTCAGGCGCGTCAGTATCCGCAGCTGCTCCTGACGGCTGAGGTTCAGCCGATTTTCGTTGGCCTCCATCCGATCCTGCAGCCACCGCCGGATGCTCAATCAGCGCTGACTCAACTTCGAATGGACCAATGCGGTATGCAGCCGAGAGGATCACATCGTCTGCTCGGCCAACGAACCAGAGGTAGCCGTCCTTGTCGCGATAGGCTCGGTCGCCTGTGAAGTACCACCCGTTATGAAAGACCGCTGCATCCAAGTCCTCGTCCTTCCAGTACCCCCGAAAGAGGCCAACGGGCCACGGATCTGTCTTAACAGCAATGTGGCCCTCCTCTCCGTCGAGGCAGACGTTTCCGTCGTCGTCCACAACATCGACATCCACCCCGGGGGCAGGCCTACCCATTGATCCAGGGCGTACCTCCAACACGGGATAGTTAGCGACAAGACACACCGACTCAGTCTGACCGTACCCGTCGTACGGGGTGGTACCGGTGGCAGCCCGCCATGTACCAATGACCTCGGGATTGAGTGGCTCACCGGCACTGGTGCAGTGGCGAAGGGCGGACCAGTCATAAACGGACAAGTCCATTTGGGCGAAAGCTCGGTAGAGCGTTGGCGGCGCGCAGAACGAAGTAACACCTAGCTCCCCTATCAACCGAAGCATCCGGTCAAAGTCGGGCTTGCCCACAACGTTCCACATCACCACTGTTGCTCCCATGATCCATTGACCAAACAGTTTCCCCCACGCGGCCTTGGCCCACCCGGTGTCCGACACGGTCCAATGCACATCGTCGGGACCAAGATCGTGCCAAAAACGAGCGGTGATCTCGTGACCCAAGGCGTAGGACCCGAGATGCTGAACCATCTTCGGGCCACCAGTCGTTCCAGAGGTGAAGTACAGGAGGAGCGGGTCGTCGGGAGTGGTTGGCTCTACGGCGGCTGGTTGGGGTGGCTGCGCAGCTAGAGCCGCTCCAAACGACACCCACCCCTCCATGTCTCCGCCCACCACAAACAGACCACCCAGGGACGGGCACTCAGCCTGAACCGTGTCGAGTCGTTCAGCCGCCTCCATATCGCACACGGCCGCTTCAGCTTCAGCCCGATTGATCCGGTATTGCTGATCCTTCGGCATGAGCTGAGTCGTCCCGGGCATCGGGACCGCTCCTATCTGGAAGCAGCCGAGCAGAACGGCGTACCACTCCACGATTCGCGGGAGTTGAACAAAGACTCGGTCGCCCTTGCCGATCCCGTAGCTACGCAGCAGATGCGCTGTGCGATTCGCCATATCTGCAAGCTCGCCGTAGGAGTAACGATTAACTGTTACCCCATCAGCCTCAATCCCGACGAGGGCGATCTTGTCAGGCGTCTCTTCGGCCCGGCGGATCATCACATCGCCAGTGAAATTGAACTGAGCCGGAACCTCAACCTTGAAGGATGCCTTGACATCCTCGTAGTCCAACATGTTCGGCATATGCGCTCCTCGTCTCTTGAGCCGAGGCTAGCAAAGCAGTAGGCGGGAGGCTCTAGGTGTAGTGCACTTGGGTCGCCACCGTCTGGTATCCCATACCGGCGTACACGGAGATCCCGATCTCACTGCTCTGTAATGCGGTGAGAGTTGCACCTCTCTTACCTCCAGCCTGAACGACGGCCGAGGTGACCGCGGCACCGTACCCTCGACCCCTGCACTTCATAGTCGTTCCGACGTTGAATACGCCGGTCACACCACCGATGGTCACACCCAGCGCGGTCAAGACCGGCTCGCCATCAAGAGAGCCGACCACAATGTCGACGGTCGGGTCCGACGCGAAGGCGAGCGAGGTCAACTCGCCAATCATCTCAGCTGGGAGACCAAACGCCGCAGTGACCACGATTGCGTGGTCACCAACGGCATCGGGCCCTGTCTGTTTGGTCAACTCTTCGGGCCATGGCTTGACGGGGAGCTCAGACCCGACCATCACCGGAGACCTCATCGAGACGCTCAGCCCCAGATCAAGCACCGCCGGCTCAAGGTCAGCGTGGGTATCCTCCATCAAGACGACGCTGTACGGAAGGCCCCGCTCAATCATCGTCGCCGCGGCGGTAGCAACGTCGCTCACCTCAGCGGTTCCACTCGCTGGCGTAACCACGTTGAGGATCGGCACCGGAAGCCCCGTAGCTAAAGCGGCCCAGCCACCCACCTCCTTCGCGAACCCACCGCTCGCGTGTTCCGCGAAACGGCCGACCGTATCAACAAAACTCTGGTGAGCCATAGAGATCACGTCCATTGCCCCACCCTAGACCGAAGGACCGCTCCTCAGGTACGCCGCCACAGGCTGATCACAGCCCTCTCTAGCCGTTCGCTGTCTACCATCAAGCTGGGATCAAGAGAGGACGACAATGGGTGACGGCCAGGAGAATCCGTTAGAAACAGCCACTTCTGGGTACTTCGAGGGAGAACGGCTTGAGCTCCTGTGGCGGTACGCGTATCGACCTGAATTTGTTCCCTTGCTCATGGACTATCTGGGAGTCCAACCCCAATCGCAGGTCCTGGACATCGGATGCGGCACGGGCTTCCTGAGCCGTCTGATCGCACGATCGGTTGGCGGGGCGCAAGTGACGGGCCTAGACACCGACTCCGCCTCTCTTGAACTCGGCCGAGAATTGATCGTGGCCGAGAACTTGGGGGCGCAGGTCAAGCTCATCTCAGGAAGCGCCTACGAACTCCCCTTCCCCGACGAGCACTTTGACACCATCACAAGCCAAACGCTGTTGTGAATTCTCGACGACCCCGCGCAGGTACTGCGCGAATCGATGCGAGTCGTGAAAAGGGGAGGCACCGTCTCCGCGATTCTCTGCTTCTGCCACTCGGGGAACCTCCCCACCTATCACGGTCGCTACCTAGCGGAAGACAACCACCGAATTGACTATCTCAACCTGAAACTGACACGAGCTTTTCGGGTCTCTATCAGGTCAAGAATTCTGGGGTTCGACCATGCCGTCTTGAGCGCCGACGTATTCCCACAGTTCTCCCAAATAGGCCTTGTGGACATCGAAATCAACGGACACCTCGGGGTCGTCTCACCGAGCGATTCACGGATGGACCCATCCGATGCTGCTGAGTATTCGGTTGCGAGGAGCCAAAAGGAACTCGACACTCTTACACGACTCCGAGACCGTCATGCCGATGAGCTAGATGCGGACGGATTCCCGCACGATGAGTTCGTGGAACTCTTACGGCTGACGAAGGAACGTCATGAGTACCTAAAAGCCGACCCGCATCGTTCCAGACAAATGGGCGAGGTCTTCAGCGAGCCGCTCCTGATAATGCGAGGGACTCGACCAATGGAGAACCAATAGGGGGATAACCTTGGAGACCCAGACTTTCCAGAGCATCGAGGCCATGCTTGAGCCCTCCGCGCTCACCTCGACCCTTGGTACAAACGTCGTTACCGTGAGAAGGTCTCCGATGCTTACCGAAGGCTTCTCCGACAACACTCTCGAACGAGTCACCTGTCATGGGGCCGATGGAACCGAAACCCAAGCCGTCCTCAAGCGCTTCGACCAACATGACTGGATCAGCACCTTGACATCCGACGTCTTGGTCAGAGAGATATCTCTGCTGGAGGGAGGTTGGTACGCCCGGCTTCCATCGAGTTGCCGAGCGCCCATCATCGCAGCAGCACGAGACTCATCTGAATCTGCGATCCTGATGTGGGATGTGTCCAGCATGCTCTTCGCTGAGGGCGATGATCTGATCAGCGAGGAACACCTAGAAGTCTGCCTAAAGGGCATCACAGAATTGCATGCCGACCGCTGGGGCCAGAGTGCGCCGGGAGCATCTGAGGTCGACTTCTGCTCTTCAAGGTCGTGGGTGGGCCTGCTTGCCCCCAACGTCGGCCTTAGAAGAGTCGAGTTGGGCATCGACAATCAGATCACAGCGAGCCTGGTACAAGGTTGGGACATTTTCTCGGAGGTGGCCTCCAAGTCCGCTGCCCGGACGGTAGCGGCCGTCCAACATGACGCTACCGGTCTGCTCACCTCCCTCGGCAATGGGCCGCAGACTTTGATCCACGGCGACTTGAAACTGGCAAACCTTGGCATTGACACGAGGAACCGCCTCGTGATGCTGGATTGGGCGCTAGCGGGATTCATGTCGCCGTTCATCGATCTCGGCTGGTTCCTCGCCGTGAACTCGACGAAGAACCCAATCTCGAAGGAGGCGACCATAGATACCTACCGAGCAATGCTCTCCCACGAAGGCATTGACCTCGGTGCAGATTGGGACCGCCACATTGAATGTGGGTTGTTAGCCGGCGGCACGCTACGTCTCGGATGGGCGAAGGCGTTCGGCACGATGGCGGAGGACGACTCGACCCGTCGACGAGAAACAGCAGAGATCGAGTGGTGGTCAGAGTTGACCGAACGCGCCTCGCGATGGCTGTAGTAGCTGAACCCCGATTCCTCCCTCGACCACAGCCTTTCTCCCTGCCTAGCCGAGACCGTCGGGGACAACATAGTCAGGATCGAACACCTTCCCAACGCCTCGCCCATAAGCTCCAAGGGCTTCGCCCACACCACCGAAGAAGGTTGGATAGGCGTAGATCATGCTCCTGATCATCCCAAGCGGCACCTCTGCATGAACTGCAAGGCTGAGCAGACCCAGGACCTCACCACCATGGGGCCCCATCGCAGTCGCTCCAACCAAGACATCGCGGGTCTTGTCCCCAATTAGCTTGATCAATCCGTCGTTGCCAGGCCCGTGGAGCCACCCGCGGAAGGTGGCACCCAAGTATTTGACGGTAACAACCACATCTATCCCCGCCTCCCGTGCCTCGGCTTCGGTCATGCCCACTGACCCCACCTCTGGGTCGGTGAAGGTCACCCGAGGAAGGGTGCTGTAGTCCGCTGGAGGGAGCTCTTCACCAAGAATGTCCGCGGCAATCAGCTTCCCTTGGTATATCGCGACATGGGTGAACATTGCCTGCCCTGAGATGTCGCCCATGGCCCACAGCCCCTCGGCCGCCCTAAGCCGGTCGTCAACCGGGACGAACCTCCCGTGGCCGTCCAGGCCTACAGATTCAAGGCCGAGCTCACTGAGATCAACTCTACGCCCAAGGGCCACCAGAATACGATCGGCACTAACGCTGGTTCCATCTTCTAGCGACACCGAAACGCCCTCGCCTACCGCTTCGACAGCCATAGCTCGGGCACCGACACGCACGTTGATGCCCTCAGATTCGAACACCGTCGCTAACACCGCCGAGGACTCTGGTTCCTCGTTGGGCAATAACCGGTCCTGCCCCTCAACAATCGTTACGTCGACACCGAATCTCGAAAAGACCTGCCCCAATTCACATCCAACCGCTCCGCCACCAAGAATCACGAGTGAAGCGGGAAGCGTCTCTACCGCAATCGCGTCGTGAGTGGTCCAGTAGTCCACCTCTGCCAGTCCTGGAATGGGCGGGATGAGCGGCTGTGAGCCGGTGGCGAGCACCACTCCGATCCTTGCCACGTAGGTCTCAGTGCCGACCTTCACCGTCTTGGGGCCTACCAGTGTCCCTCGGCCCCTGGCGAATACTCCTCCGTTGCTCTCAAAGCGCTCAACGGCCATCGTGTCATCCCAGTCCCCCGTTACCTCTTCGCGAATCCGCTTCGAGACAAGGGCCCAATCCGGTACGACATCGGCCCGTCCGGCGATGCCATTCACTCGCCGGGCTTCTTGGAGCAGGTTTGCCGAGCGGATCATGACCTTCGACGGGACACACGCCCAATAGGCGCATTCTCCCCCCACAAGATTGGGTTCGACCCCCACAACATCGAGCCCCTTATAGAGCAGCTGAAGCGCAAGGTCCTCACCACCTGTGCCGAGTCCAACGACGATCACATCGGTCTGAACTTCCAAATCCGCCTCCTCATTCCGTCGACCAACCATAGCGATCTACGGACTCCGTCGTCTCGTCTCACGGCCTCCTCCCAGGTAGAATATGGGCAGGATGGAACAGTCTCACGAACTCAAGATCACCATGGCCGTGGCGGCCGGCTTAGCGGCTCTCGGCTCCTTGATTGGTGGTGGCATCACTGCCGGGCTGATGACGTGGGTAAGCACCCTTCTCGACCTCGACAACCCAGCGAGCGCAGCCAAGGACTTTCAGGGACTCCTCGGAACCGTCGGGGTCGCCGGCGTGATTATTGGTATCTCAGGCGGCTGTTGGTTGGCCCTTCGAACGAAGCGACACCCAAAAGCGATCCCCATCGCCGTGGCCGCACCCTTGCTAACAGGGTTGCTCTTGCTGCTCCTAGTGGCTGTGGGCCCAGACCAACCGAACTTCCCCACCCTCCTTGTCCTCTTTGCTCTAGGTGGAGGCTTGGCCGCCCTGGCACTCGGAAAGTCTCGCTGAGCCAACCCCACCAGTGTGGGCAAGACTTGCGAGCGGGTGCCCCCTCCGAGTCCCTGCGGGACCCACCTCCCCCGCAAGCGAGGGAGGAAGCGAAACCTCAATGCTCGGGCTAGATTCAACCCATGAGAAACGCAGACATACGTCACGGTTGGCGAGAGACGCTGCGATCTCTTTGGTTCCTGCCCTCGGTGTCGATTCTTGTAGCGCTCGCAACGGTCGGAGCCTTCTCGCAGATCACCATCGCCCTCGACAGCCCCATTCGACCGTTCCTTTTCAGCGGCGATTCGAACGCGGCCCGTCAGGTACTCACAGTGGTCTCGGGTTCGATGATTACCGTTACGAGTCTTGTTTTCGTCCTTACCGTGGTCGCGCTACAGATTGCCTCCACCCAGTTTTCCCCACGGCTTCTTCGATCATTTCTGCAGGACCGCGGTACGCGCCTTGTACTTAGCGTCTTCGTTTCGACATTTGCCTACAGCCTCGGGGGCCTTTTCGCAGTTGGTAAAGCCAACGAGAACGGAATCCTCTTTGTGCCCAGGCTGGCGGTCACCGGTTCGCTGTTCCTAGCAATTGCTAGCGCCGGCATGCTCGTCTACTACATCCAACACGTGACCAACGCCATCCGGATCGATACGGTGATGTTCAACGTCCGCCAATCGACGCTCTCAGCGCTGGCCGTTCATTATCCGATCGCGCTCACGCACAATAAACCCACCCTGACACCTCCCCTCCCGCCTAATGGGGCGATCGTCATTCCCGCTCGTAAATCCGGATACCTTCAAGAGGTCCACATCAAAGCACTCAATGACTTGGCTACTGCCGAGCAAGTCACCATTCGAGTCCGACCCCAGGTGGGTCACCACCTCGTCGCCGGGAGCGCCTTGGGCTGGGCTTGGTCTGCTGCGGGCAACGACCTTGACGAGCGAACACTCGTAGCTGGGGTCCAGGGCGCGGTTGCCATGACGGTTGAACGAAAGGTCGATGAGGACGTCGCGTTCGGCATTCGGCAGCTGATCGATATTGCAATGCGAGGTGTAGCACCGTCCGTGAACGATCCATACACCGCTGTGCAAGCCGTGCAGCATCTCACCATCATCTTGGTGGCAATGGCCAAGGTAGATACCACCGACATTACGATCAAGGAAGACGACACTCTCAGGGTTTACGTGCCCACGGCTGACTTCGTGCTGGCGCTCAGCACCGTTGTCGACAGCGTACGCCGCACCGCAGCAAGCAGACCCCGAGTCGTCGTGGCGCTCCTCCGACTTCTTGAAACAATCGCAGCCTGCGGCACTTCACCGCAAAGAAGGTCTGTTGTTGCTAATCACGTGGACGCGATCGTGGAAGACGCCCAACGGGCAATTCCCCAAGCCGTCGACCTCAAGCCGGTACTAGCCATGGCCAAAGACGTCCAGTACGCGGCTGAACACGGCCAAGTACCTGGTGTTGAGCCCGTCTCAATGGACTAGGCGGATGCCACCACAAGATAGGAACTGAGCGGAACGGTTAACCCGCGGTTGGTCTTGAACTCCGCCACCGCCCGATCTACCGAATTTAGAGCCGCCTGCCGTTGGGTAGCCGTCAGCTCAAAGAACGTTCCAGCCCACGGCAAGGCCCTCAGATGCGCGGGGACGTATTCATCGACGAAAGGGAGGTCGACCATGGTCTCTATCAGCCGGATGGATTTGGTCTTGATGCCGGCGTCGGTGAGCCACTCCGAGAGCTGACGGTCACCACCGACAGGGAACGCCTGTAGGAGCTCGGACCTGTCTAGTCCGCACGCCTCAACACACATCGACAGTTCTGCGTCAAAGAACGGGTTGTCCTCGATTGGCGCCCAAACCGTGAAGCCCAACCGCCCACCCGGCTTGGCAACACGGGCCATTTCCTCTATGCCCTTGGGCACGTCAGGCAGGAACTGAACGCCCTGCTGACTAATCACGGAATCGAAGGAGTCATCTGGAAACGGCAGATCAAGGGCAGACGCAGGCTGCCAATCGATAGCTGGTCCCACGTGGGCGACACGTTGAGCTGTCTCGAGCATCGCGGCGTTGATATCACTGCCGACCACCCGCCCGTCGGGAGCGGCGGCGCGAGAGGCCGCTCGAGTCGCAAATCCAGTACCGCATGCCACATCTAGCACCCGCTGCCCCGGTGATACGCATGCTTCGACTAGCGCTTCCACGAAGGGAGCCATCAGAGGTGCCACCCGGCTCTCGTAATGTTCCGGAGCCGAAGCGCTCACTTGAAATCCAGACGATTCAGTCACTCTGCTCCCTCGGGTGTCACTCCAACCCACACTATCGCCCAAGGTTGAACTTTGCTCGGGCTGCGGCAGGCGCGCTATGAATTAGCACTCCGCCCAAAGACTCTGGTACACTGAACCGCTACGGGCCGCACCGGGTGGAGGCCAGCGTTTAATCGCTTCCCCGGAGCATACACACGGCTCAGTTTCTCACGGTTTGGACTGCCTCTTCGACCGACCTCAGATGCGTTCGGCAGTGG
>CAXMPE010000046.1:0-5868 GCA_964195245.1 uncultured Verrucomicrobiales bacterium
GAGAGGTTCGGTCGTCTCGCTGCGTGTGCCACTCAGAGGAGCAAAGAAGCGATTGCTCGAGACTGCGAGAGCTAATGCTGTGCAGGAGCTACAGCGCCAAAGGGTGCAGCGGTCGACCGATCCCAACAAGCGTGCCCAGGCAATTCGATCGCTCCAAACCGCCCTCGACCTACCAGAAGCCCCATTACGCATCGAGTGTTTCGACATTTCCACCATTCAGGGGACCGACACGGTTGCATCGATGGTTGTCCTCGAGGACGGACTCCCGAGGCCCTCGTCGTATAGAAGGTTCCAGATTCGCACTGTGGACGGGCAGGACGATTTCGCAGCGATGGAAGAAGCCGTAGGGCGACGATTCAAGCAGTACGTTGCTAATCGTGAGCTCCCAGTGGAGGATCGCGGCACGTTTGCCTACCCGCCGTCCCTTCTGCTCATTGACGGGGGGAAAGGCCAGTTGGGGAGGGCTGTCAAAGTGCTGGATGAGTTAGGGCTCGACATTCCAGTAGCAGGCCTCGCCAAGCGCCTGGAAGAGGTGTTCGTGCCAGGACGAGACCAACCGATTGTGATCGGCCGGGATCAACCAGCTTTGCACTTGCTCATGAGAGTCAGAGACGAAGCCCACCGCTTTGCCATTACCTATCATCGAACCTTGCGAGGCAAGCGGATGGTGGACTCTGCTCTTGATGGGGTGACTGGACTCGGGCCAGCGCGAAAGTCCGCTCTCCTACAGAACTTTGGCAGTCTCAAACGCATGCAGGACGCCACATTGGCTGAGTTAGTCGAGATCGTGCCGCACCGAGTGGCAAACAATCTGTACGCTATGTTGCACCCCTACGAGGCTGTTGCCCATGACTGACCCCAGCCCGATACCCAATGCGCCTCAGGTGTTGATCGTCACTGGAATGTCTGGTGCTGGGCGTTCGTCAGTCGGCAAGTTCCTCGAAGATCTTGGCTACCTTGTGATTGACAATCTCCCCGTTTCGTTGATCCATCAGGTCATGCGCCTTCATGACGTAGAAGAAGGCCAAACGAACCTTGCGGTGATAATCGATGCCCGGCACGGCCTCAACGATGGCGTGATCGTTGACCCCATAGAGGACCTGCGGGGTCATGGCATCACGCCGGTTGTGCTCTTTCTCGACGCTCGCTCTGACGTCATCTCAAAGCGGTACGACGAGGTGCGCCGACCTCACCCGGTGGTCCGCGACACAGTGCTGGAGTCCATCGAAAGCGAACGTGTCCTCCTTGAGCCGCTACGAGAGATTGCTGACGTGGTGATCGACACGAGTGAGTACGGCGTGCACGATCTTCGTCAACGAATCACTTCTGAGTTCGAGGGATCGCAGAAACAGGAGAAGATGCGGGTGTCAGTCCGTTCCTTTGGTTATAAGCATGGTCATCCGAACGACACCAATCTCATGTTTGACGTGCGTTTCCTGCCAAATCCTTACTGGGTCCGTGAGTTGCGGGATCTGACCGGTCTAGACGAGGGCGTAAGAGACTATGTCCTAGGCAACCCCGATGCGGTTGAGTTCTTTCAGCACGCCACCAGCATGCTTGAGTTTCTGCTTCCCCGATATGACGCAGAGGGGAAGTCATATCTTTCAATCGGTGTTGGGTGCACAGGTGGGCGCCACCGTTCTGTTGCTATTGCTGAGGCCCTCGGTCGATGGCTCAGCGATTGGGGGGCGTCGGTCTCCGTTCGCCATAGAGACGTTGGCCGCTAGGTGGACCTCCGACCAGCAGTAGCCACTCAAACCAACCCGGCCTTGATTCCACGAAATCAACATGGCCCTGCTGTGGTCGCCATTGGGGGCGGCGCCGGCCTAGCCCAGACGCTCCGAGCAGTCCAAGATTACGCAGGCTCAATCACCGCTGTTGTTTCGGTGGCCGATGACGGCGGTTCGTCCGGGCGACTTATCGAAGGTCTAGATATTCCACCACCAGGTGATCTTCGCAAGGCGCTACTCGCCTTGACTCCGCAACCTTCTCTTATGGGCGAACTCTTCGGCCACCGGTTTGGCGCCGCAGACGTCGCAGGACATTCTTTGGGCAACCTACTGTTGGCGGCTTTGGATGAGTTGACAGATGATTTCGCAGCAGCGCTGCAGGTCGCAGGGCACCTACTTCAAATCAATGGAAGAGTGCTCCCTGCTTCCAAGCAGAGACTCCTACTGCTTGCCAGCATCGATGGGCAGATGGTCAACGGGCAGGTGAACATTTCCGAGACAGCTGGAACCATCGAAACCCTGAAAGTGGGCCCTGGGGAGGCCAAGGCCTACGAGGCGGCAATCGAGGCGATCGATGAAGCTGATCAGATCGTCCTATCGCCTGGCAGCCTCTACACATCTCTGCTCGCCACCCTCGTGGTACCCGGGATTGCTGATGCCATTAACAGGGCATCAGGTTCTCTTGTATGGGTTCTCAATCTGATTACACAGCGCGAGGAGACCTTTGCGATGGACGGTGCGGCCCACTTGGCCGCCCTCCAACAGATTGGAGACGTCAACCGGGGGGGTACAATTGTCAACCACAGCACAGTTCTAACACCTCCCGACGGCCTTGAACAGGTAACCATCTCCGAGTTGGATGCGCTGCAGGTTGGTTGGGTGGTGGCAAGCGCAGACGTTCACGATCAAGAAAGCCAATGGCCTCAGCATGACCCGTTCCGATTGGGAAACCTCCTCGCGAAACTCGTCTAAGCACCTGCGCCCTATGGAGGCTGGAGACTTCAGTGGCAAGCGAGTCCTTGTCAGGTCCGACCTGAACGTGCCGATTTCAGGCGGCCAAGTGACGGACACATATCGGATTGAGGCTTCCCTGCGGACAATCAAGTATCTCAGAGATCAGGGGGCTGTTGTGGCGGTCTGCTCGCACCTGGGGAGGCCTGGCGGCAAGGTCGCTCCGTCCCTCCGCATGCAGCCCGTGGCCGAAAGTCTGGCAATGCTCGGAGGCTTTCGGGTACAAGGGCTCCGCTCTGTTGTGGGCACCGATGTCACAGCCGCTCTCGATGCCGCGAGCCAGGGGGATGTGCTGCTCCTAGAGAACGTCCGGTTTGACCCGAGGGAGACAGCGAATGAGAGAGAGTTCGCCGCGGCCCTTGCTGCACCCTTCGACGCCTTTGTCTTCGACGCTTTCGGAACAGCTCATCGAGCTCACGCCTCCACGGTGGGAGTGACGGAGTTTCTTCCCTCATACGCAGGAGCTCTGCTTAGCTCCGAGATCGCCTCACTAGGACAACTCCTCGACGAACCAGAACGGCCCCTCACTGTTGTGCTCGGCGGGGCCAAGGTCTCTGACAAGCTCAAGGTCATTGAGTCACTCCTCCCACAGGTAGACAATATGTTGATCGGAGGCGGGATGTGTTTCACCGCGTTGAAAGCTAAAGGGCTCGAGGTGGGTACCTCCTTGGTTGAAGTCGACATGGTTGACACGATGCGGTCGCTTCTGGCATCGGAAGATGGCAGCAAGATCGTCCTCCCGGCCGACGTAGTTATGGCGCCTAGCTTCTCTGAGGGGGCGCCACCTACCGTGATCGAGGCCGATCGCATGCCGGAAGACCAAATGGGCCTGGACATAGGCCCAACGTCGGCCGAAACCTTCGCCCGAATCATCGCGACGTCGAGGTCGGTGTTCTGGAACGGGCCCATGGGTGTGTTCGAGTGGGAGTCCTTTCGCAACGGAACCAAGACTGTGGCCGAGGCCATGGCGAGGTCTACCGGGTTCACAGTCGTCGGTGGGGGAGACTCTGTGGCAGCCATTAGAATGCTTGGGTTCGACGGACAGATCACTCACGTCTCAACCGGTGGCGGGGCAGGTCTCAAGTTGTTAGAAGGAGAGGCGCTTCCTGGACTGGCAGCGCTTCAAGTGGAAGGGAACTAGCAGTGGATCTCATCATTGGGAACTGGAAGATGAACGCCAATCATCTGGAGGGAATTCAGATGATCCAGAAGCTGCACTATCGGCTCCGTGACGATACCCATGACCGGGTGACTGTTGTTGTTGCCCCACCCTTCACATCTCTCAGGAGCGCCCAAACGGTGATTGAGGCCGATCGTATGCCGATCAAGCTTGGGGCACAGAACGTGCACTTTGCTGCCAAGGGCGCCCACACTGGAGAAGTGAGCGCGACCATGCTGCAGAAGCTCAATGTGTCGTATGTGATTGTCGGGCATTCCGAGCGCCGAGCTGCAGGAGAGAACAGTGCCGAGGTGAACGCCAAGGCTAAGGCGGTGCTTAACGAGGGCATGATTCCGGTCGTCTGCGTCGGCGAGCTCCTCGCTGAGCGCGACGAGGGGCGTCATAACGAGGTTGTGACCAACATGCTGTCTGAGAGTTTGAAGGGGATTAGCACCGAGGAGCTCTCGCGAGTGGTGGTTGCTTATGAACCGGTTTGGGCCATTGGAACCGGGAAGCATGCCACTGTTGACGATGCGGGCGACATGTGCGCTGCAATCCGGGTCAGCCTCCGCAGACACTGGGGCGAAGCGGGCGATAACGTTGCCATCCTCTACGGGGGGTCGGTCAACGCGGGGAACATTGCCGGGTACATGGCCAAGAGGGAGATCGGCGGTGCGCTGGTGGGCGGTGCGGCCCTTGATCCCGACAAGTTTGCGGCCATCGTGCAGTACTGGATCTAACGGTGCCCGAACTCATTCTCCTGCGCCACGGGCAGAGCACTTGGAACCTCGAGAACTTGTTTACGGGTTGGACCGATGTAGGCCTTACCGATCAAGGTGAGACCGAAGCGAGGGACGCGGGTCGACAGATGACGGCCGATGGCGTACGCCCCGCTGTGTTGCATACGTCGCTTCTACGTCGGGCTATCTCTACGGCGAACCTCACCTTGGAAGAGATGGACCGCGGGTGGATCCCGGTCCGTCGTCACTGGAGGCTCAATGAGCGGCATTACGGCGCCCTGCAAGGTCTGAACAAGAAGGAGACCGCTGAGCTGCACGGATCCGACGCTGTATTCGCCTGGAGGCGATCCTACGACGTCCCACCTCCGGCCCTTGCCATCACGGACCCTCGACATCCGGCGGGTGACCCTCGCTATAGCGACGTTGCAGCGGACATTTTGCCGGGCGCCGAGTGTCTTAAGGATGTAGTGATACGGATGCTGCCGTATTGGTACGACGCAATTGTGCCGGATCTGAAGGCTGCCAAGACGGTCCTCGTGGTGGCGCATGGCAACTCACTGCGTGCCCTTGTGAAGCATCTCGAAGGTGTGTCCGACGAAGAGATCTCAGGGCTCAATATCCCGACAGGAATACCAAGGCGTTATGTCCTCGATGGCGACATGCAGTTGGTGTCCGTGGCGTATCTCGGAGACGCCGACAAAGCGGCGGCAGCCGCCGCGGAGGTTGCTAACCAAGCGAAGTAACTTGATTAACATGATCGCTACGGCTTAAATGCCGTCTGCTCAGGTTGTCCGTTCCAGGAGGAACAAATGGGAGCTCTCCAGATCACTCTTATCGTTATTCATGTGGCCGTCTCACTGTCGGTTATCGGCCTTATCCTTCTCCACGCTGGTCGTGGTGGGGGGCTAGCGGATATGTTCGGCGGTGGGATGGGACCGCAGCAACTCCAAGCAAGCACGGTCGTCGAGCGAAACCTTGATCGTCTCACAGTTATCGCCGGCGTGATTTTCGCGTTGACCACGGTGTCGCTCACAATCCTCCTTGGGTCCTGAACATCACATCGCACCTATGATTGGGTACCACGTCGGAGTGGCGGAATTGGTAGACGCGCTAGCTTGAGGGGCTAGTGGGAGCAATCCCGTGGAGGTTCGAGTCCTCTTTCCGACACAGCAGAGGAGTCCCGGACAGCGTCTTGGGACTTCTCTCGCGTTTGGGACCGAACTGGACA
>CAXMPE010000047.1:0-7272 GCA_964195245.1 uncultured Verrucomicrobiales bacterium
ATCGAAGTAATCCTTGATGTGGTTTACAACCACACCGGCGAGGGTGGCAAGGGTGGTCCCTCACTAGCTTTCAGGGGCATCGACAACAGGTCGTACTATCGAGTAGATCCCGCCAAGCCGCTGAACTACGTGGACTACACAGGGACTGGCAACACGCTCAACGTGATGCACCCCAACATCCTGCAGATCATCATGGACAGCCTGAGGTACTGGGTGCAGGAGATGCACGTGGACGGGTTCCGCTTCGACCTTGCCTCCACGTTGGCAAGGGAGCTGCACGCAGTTGACCGACTATCGGGCTTCTTCGACCTGATTCACCAAGACCCCGTGATCAGCAGAGTGAAACTGATCGCCGAGCCGTGGGACGTTGGCGACGGCGGATACCAGGTGGGAAACTTTCCGCCGCAATGGTCGGAATGGAACGCCAAATACCGCGACGAGATTCGCGACTATTGGCGTGGGCACCCAGGGACTCTCGCTGATTTCGCGATGCGCTTTACCGGAAGCTCTGACTTGTACGGAGCGTCGGGGCGTCGCCCCCGTGCCAGCATCAACTTTGTGACGGCGCACGATGGCTTCACAATGCGTGATCTCGTCTCATACGACCATAAGCACAATCTGGCTAACGGAGAAGACAACCGAGATGGCGAAGGGCATAACCGATCGTGGAACTCAGGTGCTGAGGGTCCAACCGATGATGCGGCTGTTCGGCTCGTGAGGAGGCGCCGGCAACGAGCCATGCTGGCCACACTACTGCTGTCTCAGGGTGTGCCAATGCTGCTTGGTGGCGACGAGCTTGGGCGCACCCAACAGGGCAATAACAACGGCTACTCCCAGGACAACGAGGTCTCGTGGTTCGACTGGGAGAACGCTGATCAGGAACTACTCAGCTTCACCCAACAGCTCGTAGGCCTGCGAACTGAGCACCCGGTGTTCCGTCGAAGAGGCTGGTTTGAGGGCCGCAACGTGCGAGGGCATGGGATCGACGATATCCGCTGGTACGGCGTTGACGGGGACATGATGTCCGACGAGGACTGGAACGTTGGGCACGCCCGGTCACTCATGGTCTACCTCAACGGCAAGGCGATCGCTGCACCAGGGGCCCACGGCGAGAAGATAGAGGACGACTCCTTCCTTTGCTTGTTCAACGCCCATAGCCAAGACGTTGACTTCAAGCTTTCCCCAGAGAGCGCTGGGTTGTCATGGTGCGTCGAGATAGACAGTGCTGATCCGTCTCGGGCCGGGGAGATCCTCTCAGATCCTGGCCACGTTGTAGCTCCCGGCTGGTCGGTTACTGTGTTGAGAAGGATTGATTGACCCATGAAGATTCTGTTTGCAACTGCTGAACTAGACCCCATCGCCCGAGTGGGCGGCTTGGCCCAAGCTGCCGCTGGACTTGTAGCCGCTCTCAGGGCGTCGGGCGAAGAAGTACATTTGGTGTTGCCTGACTACTTCGGCACGCCGCTGGAAGCTGAGAAGGCTGCCACTGTGCGGGTCCCTGGCTGGGCGGGGAAGGTCACGACGAGAAGTGGGACCGTCGAGGGAGTCGGTGACATCACGCTGGTCACCGTTCCTGGCATTGCAAGGCCCAACCCCTACACCGATAGCGACGGAACAGGCTGGCCCGACAACGACGAGCGGTTCTTCGCCTTCGCCGCGGCGGTTGCATCGATCGCTGATGACACTCAGCCTGAAGTGTTACATCTCAATGATTGGCACACGGCACTTGCGACAGGTCTGCTCAAGACCAAAATCCCCACCGTCCTCACCATTCATACCCTTGGTTATCAGGGTGTGACCGGGGGGGAGTGGTTGGAGGTGGTGAAGCAGCCAAATGCCTTTGAATGGTATGGCTCCATCAACCCCCTTGCGGGAGCCATCCAACTGGCTGACAAGGTCATTGCGGTGAGTCCCAACTACGCAAGTGAAATCACCAACGATCCTGAGGGCATGGGCTTAGATCAGTTGTTGGCGGCTCGAGGAGACGATCTGGTCGGCATCCTCAACGGAATTGACGACCGGGTTTGGGATCCTTCGAAAGATCAGGATATCGCCGAACCTTTCAGCGCAGCTGACCCTTCAGGCAAGGAAGCCGCTCGTGCGGCCCTGCTCAAGGAGGTCGGCTGGGCAGACAATGGCGTCCCTGTTGTGGGCGTGGTGACCCGGTTTGTGGACCAGAAGGGTATTGACACATTGTTGGCTACTGCCCCCTATGCCGCTGACGTACCGTTCAGACTGGTATTGCTAGGGAGCGGCGATCGAGAGCTGGAAGAGCAGGCTCAGACAGCTGCAGATGCGTTTCCTGAGAGCGTGCACTTCACGGGCGGGTACCTAGCTGAGCTCGGACATCGCATATTTGCCGGGGCTGATCTGTTGGCCATGCCGAGTCGGTTTGAGCCATGTGGCCTCGCCCAGATGCAAGCTATGGCCTATGGCACCATTCCGGTTGTCTTTGGAGTGGGCGGTCTTAAAGACACAGTGATCGACGCTGACCGTGATCGGCGCAACGGCACTGGCTTTGTGGCTACCACCAATGATGTGGCAGGGCTGGTCGATGCGCTGTATCGGGCATCGAGGGCATGGAAGCACAAGGCGAAACGCGCAGCCATGCAGCGGAGAGGCATGAGTCGCGACTGGTCCTGGACGGCTCCAGCCAAGGAGCATGTGGAGTTGTACCGCTCGGTCTCTAAGACCTAGCTACTGAACCTTTTCGCCTTTGCCGACGGCAATGATGCCTCCAGACGAGACTGTGTAAAGGCTTGGATCTGTTCCGAGGGCTGAACCGAGCTCGTATCCGGCTGGGATGTTGACGTGCTTGTCGAGGATGACTTTTTGGATGTGACTGCCAGCTCCGATGGAGACGTCGTCAAGCAGAATGGAGTTTTCGACCACGGCTCCTGGTTCCACCCGCACTCCAGGTGAGAGCACTGAGTTGCGGATAATGGCGCCGGTGATGATCGAGCCAGCCGACACTACCGAGTTCGAGATCTTGGCTTCGCCGTACTTGTGGTGCTCCACGATCTTGGCGGGAGCCATTGTGCGGAACGATGTATACACAGGCCAGCGGTCGTTGTAGAGGTTGAAGATCGGATGGGGCGACACAAGGTCCATGTGGGCGTCGTAGTAGGAATCGAGACTCCCTACGTCGCGCCAGTAGTGGCGGTCACGGTCGATTTCACCAGGAACCACGTTCTCGTTGAACTCGTAGACATGGGCCTCGCCTGAAGACACGAGGGCCGGAACGATGTCCCCACCAATGTCGCGTTTGGAATCAGGGTTCTCGGCGTCGTGTTGCAGGATCTCTCTGAACACGTCGGTATTGAAGATGTATGAACCCATCGAGGCAAGCACCTCTCCAGGCGATTCAGGTAGGCCTTTCACTGCCTCGGGCTTTTCCAAGAACTCTTCAATCTTGGATGAGGTCTTGGCTCGTTGAATGATGCCGAACTCGGAAGCTTCCTCGATCGGGATCCGCAGACCTGCCACTGTGATACCAGCGCCGCTGGCAATATGGTGCTCGAGCATCTGTCCCGGATCCATGCGGTAGATATGGTCGGCACCGAACACGAAGATGTATTCAGGGTCCTCATCGTCAACGAGGTTGAGGTTCTGGAAGAGAGCATCAGCAGAGCCTTGGAACCACTCTGGCCCTCGGCGCATCTGAGCGGGGACTGAGGTCACGTAGTTACCCAGGAGAGTGGAGAGGCGCCATGTGCGAGAAAGGTGCACATCGAGGCTGTGGCTCTTGTACTGGGTGAGCACAACGATCTTGCGAAACCCACCATTGGCGAGGTTCGACAGCGCGAAGTCAATGAGCCGGTAGTGCCCACCGAAGGGAACGGCAGGTTTCGCTCTCAACGAAGTGAGCGGCTGTAGCCGGCTGCCCTGACCGCCGGCCAGGACCATGGAAAGTGTGCGTCGGCGTGGCTGTAGTGGGATCATGCTCTGATTGTTACACAATCTGAGATTCACCGTGGGAATGCAACGAGGCAACATTGCTAGATTCGCGCTATGACATTTCGACCCATCACCGACGAAGACCGCTGGGCGTTCAACAACGGTGACCACACCGCTGCCTATGACGTGCTCGGCGCTCACATCGACGGTGACGGGGTGGTGTTTCGGGTCTGGGCCCCCGACGCTTCAGCAGTTGAGGTTGTTGGTGACTTCGATGGATGGACTGGCGGCAATCCGTTAGGGCCCTCTGACTCTGGGATCTGGGAGGGTCGTGTCCCGCTCCTCGGCAGTGGTGTGCGCTACAAGTACCGGATCACCGGGGCCGATGGCCGTACGGTGGACAAGGCAGACCCGTATGCCGTTCGATCAGAAGAGCCACCGCTCACCGCTTCGATCGTCTGGGAGCTGGCCTATGAATGGCAAGACAGCAACTGGATGGCCTCTCGGGCAGAGCACAACTCACTCGAAGCTCCCATCTCGATCTACGAAGTACATCTTGGTTCTTGGCGGTATGAACCGGGGGGCTACCGCGCGCTTGCACAACAGTTGGTGCAGTACGTAACGAAGCTTGGGTTCACCCACGTGGAACTGCTGCCGGTGATGGAGCATCCCTTTTATGGGTCGTGGGGCTACCAATCCACTGGCTATTTTGCTGCTTCGGCTCGGTACGGCTGCCCCCAGGATCTGATGTTCTTGGTGGATCTTCTTCACCAGAACGATATTGGGGTGATCTTCGATTGGGTGCCGTCTCACTTCCCTCGTGATGAGTTTGCCCTATCCATGTTTGATGGAACCCACCTCTACGAACATCCCGATGTCGCGAGGGGATACCACCCCGACTGGGACAGCTTGATCTTCAACTACGGACGCAATGAGGTAAAGAGCTTCTTGATTTCGTCGGCCCACTTTTGGCTTGACAAATACCACGCGGACGGGATTCGAGTCGACGCTGTGGCGTCCATGCTGTACCTCGACTACTCACGCAGCGACGGGGAGTGGAAGCCCAACGTCTTTGGGGGTAACGAAAACCTTGAAGCAGCCGCATTTCTGCGCCAGCTCAACACCACTGCGTATGGGCGATTCGCTGGTATTCAGATGTTTGCTGAAGAGTCAACCGCTTTCCCTAACGTGAGTAAGCCGGTGGATCACGGCGGCCTCGGCTTTGGGGAGAAGTGGGATATGGGCTGGATGAACGACACTCTTGAGTACATCAAGCGCGATCCGATCTACCGGAGCCACCATCACAGTGAACTCACATTCCGCAACAACTATGCGTTCAGCGAGAACTTCACCTTGCCCCTGTCGCATGACGAAGTAGTGCACGGTAAGGGGTCCCTGTTAGACAAGATGCCGGGAGATCTGTGGCAGAAGTTCGCCGGGTTGCGTCTGCTGTTTGGGTATCAGTACGCCACCTCAGGTAAAAAGCTGCTCTTCATGGGCGGCGAACTCGGCGCAGCGGGGGACTGGAACCATGAGACAGAACTCGATTGGGGCGTGTTGCAGAACTCTGAGAATCAGGGAGTCAATGACTGGGTAGCGGCCGTCAACAAGCTCTATCGAGGTGAGACAGCGCTCCACGAGTTGGATCATATGGTCGAGGGCACCACTTGGGTGGTCGGCGATGACAACGCCAACAGCGTGTACGCCTTCACCCGCAATAACCGCGAGGGCACGTCAGTGCTTGTTGTGTGCAACTTCACATCCCAAGCCATCGAGTCCTACGAGGTCGGTGTTGCTGATAGAGGGCCATGGACGGAGCTGCTCAACAGCGACGATCTAGCCTTCTGTGGCAGCGGTGTGGTCAACAGCGGCGAACTAGCAGCCGACGGCCCGCCAGCCCACAGCCATCCGCAATCACTTTCGCTCCGTCTGCCACCCTTGGCTATCACCTTCTTGAAGGTGGTCCAGTAATCCCTAGCGACACAACCCGCAACGTCAGAACCCGCCTCGAGGGCGGGTTCTTGGTGCCGGCTCTCTGGTTTTGAAGGAGCAGGCGTAACGAACAGTGTACTCGATTCGGGGCTAGATGGGTAGACCTAGAAGCCATCTACTGAGTCGCCGGCCAACACCTCCACCCGAGTCCCTTCATCGGCGTCGACTCCGAACAATGATCTGGTGAAGGGTAGTTGTCGTTGATGGGGTGGATGACGAACAGGCCGCTGCGATGAGGGCGACGGCTAACGCTGCCAGACGGGTGCCCCCTCCGAGCTGCTGCGCAGCCCACCTCCCCCGCGGGCGGGGGAGGAAGCGTTGGGACGGCTCACTCGCTCAATTCCGCGATTGCTTCGCCGATGATGGCTACGCCTTTGTTGAGTGTGTCCTCGTCGTTGGTGACGTAGCTGAGGCGCATGGTGGTGGCTCCGTCACCGGGTTGGGAATAGAAGAACCGGCCGGGAACGAAGGCTGCGCCCCGTTTGATGCAGAGATCGTATAGGGCACCCACGTCGAAGCCGTCTGGAGCAGTCACCCAGACGAACATGCCGCCGTCGGGACGTGTCCATGAGAAGTCGGCGGGGAAGTCCTCTTCCAACGAGCGAAGCAGGGCTTCTTGTCGAGGACGGTAGATGTCGATGATCTTGGGAATCTGAGTTTCGAGGTGTCCACCGGAGAGGTATTCGGCTGCGATGGCCTGGGTGAAGGTGCTGGTGTGCAGATCGGTGCCTTGCTTCGCCAGGATCAACCAATGTCGAATGGGCTCGGGAGCGACGACAAAGCCGAGCCGGAGACCCGGCGACATGATCTTGGACATGGTGGATATGTAAACGGTGTGCTCGGGAGCCAGGCTCTTGATGGTTGGCTTGGGCTCGCCCCGGAAACGCAGAGCGCTATAGGGGTCGTCCTCGACAAGTAGCACGTTGTGTCTCTGGACGATCTCGGCGATCTGGTGGCGGCGTTCAAGGGGCAGCGTACGGCCGGTTGGGTTCTGGAAAGTAGGGACTAGATACACCATCTTCACATCGTTGGTAGCAAGGACCTCATCTAGTGACTCTGGGATAGCTCCGTGGTCATCGGTCTGAATCTGGGCGTAGGTTGGCGCGTAAGGGCTGAATGACTGAAGTGCGCCCAAGTAGGTGGGGGCCTCCACGGCCACAACATCGCCCTCTGACAACAGGACCTTGCCTAGGCCGTCGAGAGCCCCCTGGGATCCGCTGCTTATGATGACCTGGTTCGAGTCGGTCTTGATGCCCCGTCTTGCAAGGAGTTCTACGAGCTGTTCTCGGAAGGGCATGAAACCTTCGGTGAGATCGTACTGGAGGGCCTTGGCCCCGTACTTGGCAATTGCCTTCTCAACGAGATGGGGGAAGAGATCGACCG
>CAXMPE010000048.1:0-2490 GCA_964195245.1 uncultured Verrucomicrobiales bacterium
GGTGTGGACTCCGCGCTCGTGGCTAATTTTTCCTAGGGCTGCCAGGTGGCCACGAGCGAGATCCATGACGTGGATGTAGTCGCGCACCCCAGTGCCGTCGGGGGTCTCGTAATCATCGCCGAAGACCTTGAGATAGGGGAGTCGTCGGGCCGCCACCTGGGTTACGTAGGGCATGAGGTTGTTGGGGGTGTCGGTGGGATCTTCGCCGATGCGCCCAGATGGATGAGCACCGATTGGGTTGAAGTAGCGGAGCAAGCCCACTGACCATCGACTGTCAGCAGCGGCGATATCTCGCAGGATGTGTTCCACGATGAGCTTGGTGCGCCCGTACGGATTGAGGGCTTCGGTTGGCGACGACTCAGTGACCGGAATCACCTCGGGGTTACCGTATACGGTGGCAGACGAGCTGAAGACGATGTCGAACACTTCAGCGTCAGCCATCGCTGACAGGAGTTGGAGGGTCCCTCCGACGTTCACTCTGAAGTACTCCAGCGGCAACGAGACGCTCTCTCCTACGGACTTGAGGCCAGCGAAATGGACGACCGAATCGAACTCGTGCTCCGAGAACACGCGCGCCAGGTCCTCGGGATTGGTGATGTCGCCGATGATGAGGGTTGGTTGGTGAAGGGTGAGTTCAGCAACACGCTCCATCGAAATGGCGTTCGCGTTGGAGAGATTGTCGAGCACCACTACTTCATGCCCGGCTTCGAGGAGTAATAGGACAGTGTGCGAGCCGATGAACCCGGCTCCGCCCGTAGCAAGAATCTTCATCCGCTGAGGCTCAACCCGAGAGCGAAGTAAGCAACACCAGCGAGCAGGATGGCTGCTGCAGTAATGACAGAGGCGATGAGTAGGTTGCGTGTCTTCATGCACAGAATCCTAATGACCGGTATGGCGAAGTCGCAGTCCACCCAGTTAACCTCTACCCCGACCAAGGGAGCTCATATGTACGACGTTGTTGTTATTGGTGGCGGAACAGGCGGGTATGCCACGGCTCTCTATGCGCACAACTTCGGGCTCAAGACAGCGCTCATCGAGAAGGACACGGTTGGGGGAACCTGCCTGGTACGGGGTTGCATTCCGGCGAAGAGTTGGTTGCAGGCAGCTGATGTCTTTCAGACCGTGAAGAAGTCAGCCGAGTTCGGGGTCGTGGGTGCAGACGAGATTTCGTTCGATTGGCCTACCGCTTTGGCGCGCAAGAACAAGATTGTTGACGGGTTGGTAAGAGGTTTGGGCGGGCTCCTTAAGCTCAAGGGAGTCGATGTCCTTAAGGGCTTCGGAAAGATCGAGGGTCCCGGCCGTGTGTCGGTCGAGGGTGCTGACGGTCGCCAAGAGCTTGAGGCCAAGAACATCGTGATTGCTACTGGATCAGTCCCGCGGGCCCTTCCAGGCTTCGATTTTGATGGGGTCAACGTAGTCAGCTCCGATCATGCGCTTGATTGGGAGTCCCAGCCTGGGCGAGTTGGCATCATTGGAGCCGGAGCCATTGGTTGCGAGTTTGCTTCGATGCTGGCAGATCTGGGATCCGAGGTGCATGTCTTTGAGCTCATGGATCAGATCGTCCCCGGAGCTGACCCAGACGCAGCGAAGGAGCTGCAGAAACTCCTGAAGCGCCACGGCGTAAAGTTCAACACCCAAGTCGCGGTCGAGCCACCAGTGCTGACCGAAGACGGCGTGACGCTCCGATGGGGTGATGGCAAGACTGTGGAGGTTGATACGGTTCTTGTGGCTGTTGGTCGTGCGCCTGTGACAGGCGGTGTTGGACTTGAGAACGTCGGTCTTAGCGCTGACCGCGGATTTCTTGTCGTGGACGACGCCCAGCGGACCGAGGCAAGCGGGATCTACGCGGTGGGAGATATTGTGGCGAACGCTCCGCAGCTGGCGCACGCGAGCTTCGCCGAGGCCATCACAGCTGTCACTCAGATAGCTACTGGGACTTCAAGGCCCGTCGAGTACAGGGCCATTCCTTTGGTGGTGTACACCCATCCCGAGATGGCTGAAGTCGGGCTCAGCGAAGAGCGAGCAGCAGCCGAGGGCTTGGAGGTGGATGTGCATTCTCACTCCTTCCTCGGTGTGGGACGGGCTCAGATCATCGGCCAGCAGCAGGGTAAGGTCAAGATCGTGGTCGAGAAGGATGGCCCGATCGTTGGTGCCTCGATCGTCGGCCCCCAGGCAGGCGAACTCATCCATGAGCTCATGTACATGGTCGGCTGGGAGGCTCTTCCAGAAGAGGCTGCTGCGTTCATCCACGCCCACCCAACTCTCTCTGAAGCAGTGGGAGAAACCCTGCTGGGAGCTACTGGCAAAGGGCTTCACTAGGCCGGCTCGAGGGAGCAGCGGAGCTCGCGTAGAAGCGAGCTGAGCAGGTATGATTCCTGCCACGACTTTAGGCAGGTACATGGCAACGATTGTTGAAATGCCGCAGCTCGGCGAAACTGTGACAAGCGGCACCATCATCTCTTGGATGAAGGAGGTCGGTGATCCGGTTGC
>CAXMPE010000049.1:0-3185 GCA_964195245.1 uncultured Verrucomicrobiales bacterium
GAGCTGCTCTTCTGGGCGGAGGTTCCGGCATGCCTAGAGCGGGGGAGGTCAGTTTGGCCCATCGGGGAGTGCTCTTCGTTGATGAGTTCGGTGAGTTCCCGGTCACTGTCCTCGATGGTCTCCGCCAGCCTCTGGAGTCCGGTGGCATCACCATCGCGAGGACGGGGATCACCGTGCGCTTCCCAGCTGACGTTCAAGTGGTCGCAGCGTCGAACCCCTGTCCCTGCGGCTTCAAGAGCGACAACAAGATCTCCTGCACCTGCAGTGAGGCTGGTATCGAGAAGTATCGGAAGCGGTTCTCTGGTCCGTTGATGGATCGGTTCGACATCCGAGTAGTCGTGGCGAGTGTGGATCCTGATGTGATGCTGGGTCGGGAAGGGGAATCAACGGCGGATGTTCGCGAACGAGTTGTTGCCGCTCGGAGAAAGCAGACTGAGCGTGGGCGGCTGAACCGCAGCCTCCAGCGTGAGGATCTTGATGAACACGATTGGGATGAGGGTGGGGTTCGGATGCTCAGGGCAGGAATGGAGCGGGGTGTGCTAACTGGTCGCGGGTTCGACCGGGTGAGGCGGGTGGCGAGGACCATCGCCGACCTTGAAGGCTCTGATCAGGTGGGTGAAGGTCATATGGCCGAAGCTCTGGGTCTGCGAGCGCAACTATGACCTCTCTCACTGAAAGCAGAACTCAGCTTGCTTTTGTTGGAATGCATCCCAACCGGAGACGAGACTTAGAGGAGCGCTTGGGTGGCCCGGAGCAGTTGCTTCGAGGCATCGGGCGTGGTCGAGTCAAGGTTCCGGACCATGCCAAGGCGGCCGCAATGGTTTCCTGTGGGGATCGTTTGGATCAGCTGGGGGACACCGCGACTCGGCTCGTCCTTCGAGGGGACACCGACTATCCAAAGAGTCTTGCTGAGCTTCCCGATGCTCCTGATTCGTTGTTCGTCAAGGGGGAGCTTGCCAAGCAGCCACGAGTGGCCATTGTTGGATCGAGAGCCTGTACCTCTTACGGTCAACAGACGGCTCTCGCCATTGGCGTTGCGCTGTCAGCAGCTGGGTATTTGGTCGTGAGTGGCCTTGCCAAGGGCATCGACACCCAGGCTCATCGCGGAGCGTTGGACGCGTCCACGACTCCTACATGGGCAGTTCTCGGGTGTGGTATCGATCGCTGGTATCCGAAAGCAAATCAGGCGCTTGGCCAGGAGATTCTGAGTAGCGGAGGAGCGGTCCTTAGCGAGTACCCGCCAGGGACACCGCCGTCAGGGTGGAGATTCCCTCCTCGAAACCGGATCATCTCGGGCCTGTCTCGAGCTGTGGTTGTGGTGGAAGCCACTGTCAAAGGTGGGGCGCTCATTACGGCCCGGTACGCTCTCGAACACGCCGTCGACGTGTTGGCCGTTCCAGGAGACATCAACCGGCGTACGTCGGAAGGATGCAATTTGCTCATCGCCGACGGCGCAATTCCGATCACATCAATCGATGACGCAGTGGAAGCCATGAGCATTCTGGCACCTACCTCAGTGGCGCGGAGCGAAGTGAGCACCTTCACCGTCGAGCAAATCACCGCCGGTCTAGACACCGATGGCCCGGGCGCAACCCTTCAGATAGCGAGATGGGAAATGGCCGGAATCTTGAAGAGAAACGGAGATCTTTTCGTAGGTCCCGCTGGGCTCCTAGCCGATCCCAACCAGAAAAAGCGAGCAAGTTCGGTCTAGAGGCTACTTTGACACGCTTCCAGTTCCGGAGGGATCTCGTGGCGCGTCAGTAGTCAGTCGAGCAAGACTGAGCGAGGTCCAATTGGGTATCAGGCTGATACCCTCTCGGCTCGTCGCTCGACGACAGTTAGCGACATCGCAGCGGCCACGAACCCGACAATCAAAGAGAGGAACCAGTGGCTGCCCAGTTGTTCGGCGGCTGCTCTGAACGAGATTGCGATCCCCTCGACAGGCCCTAGCGATATTCGTTCAGCGTCCCCAAGATCAATGTAGGGATTCTCGTCTCGGATGCTTGCAGGAGTCAGCGCAACTAACTTCCCACGCTCCACGGGGATTGATTGCAGTTGGGGTTCGGGCCCTGATTCCGGAGCAATCTCTGATTCCGGAACGGTCTCTGAGGGCGAAAGCGGGTCTTCCGTCGGCTCTTCGGGCACAACCAGCGCAAGAGTTGTGGTGGTGGTTGTGGTGGTGGTCTTGCAGGATTTACCAGCACATTTAAAATCTTCAGGACGGTTTGCTTCGCCGCTCCCGCCAGCGTCCTCGTCCTCGGGGGACGCGGGCTGGGTGCCTGCGGTTCGCATAGCGCTGCCAAGTGCTGACAACTGGTCAGTTTGAACCCAAGCCACTGCTGCTGGAGCGACAATGGCTGCGACCACCATCGTCAAGAGCGCGGCAAGCGTAACTCTCTTCACGAAGCGTCAACTGTCGCCCGAGGCAGCTCCACCATGAATTTGCTCCAGTCCGCCGATCGAGCGTAGGTGAGGGTCCCACCCATTTGGCTGACCATGTCGTGCGTCAGTCTCAATACAAGTGCTCCAGAGCTCTGAGACGGCGCGATATCGGCCGAGCTACCATCGAAGACTGAGCGCACCTCAGCAGGTGACAATCCTGACCCGTTGTCTTTGACGGCGACCTCTACCGACTCGCCGTTCGTCGAGGATTCGATGGTGATGTTTGGTCCGCCATGCTCCTGCGCGTTGGAAACGAGGTTCGCAAAAACGTGCCGGAGCGTCAGCGGATCAGCTATCACTTCAACAAACTCTCCATCCAACTCGATTGGGTGTCCCTTCATGTTGGATTGCTCAGCAACAGTGAAGAGGACACTGTTGAGATCAACAGCCTCGTAGCCACCCGAAAAGCTCCTCATCCGCGTTGCTACTAGGAGATCATCAACCATCTTCTCGAGCTCGTCGGCCTCATCACCAATCAAAAGGGCAAGGTCTTCGCCCGCAAACGCGGAGCTTCCCTCTTCTTGAAGCGTGTCAGCGAGCTCCTGGATGGTTGCGAGCGGGGTCTGGAGTTTGAGGGAGAGACCCGCGATCAGATCAGCCCGAACTTTGGCCAGGGCCTCTTCATGGGCTAGCTGAGTCCTTATATCTTTGTCTCGTTCCTTCATTCTTCGTCGCGCCACGACCCAGTAGAACCCCATGGCGAGCGACGGGATCAGCAAAGTTACGAACACTTGAGCAATGAC